>JBGURN010000019.1:0-41464 GCA_045131955.1 Bacteroidaceae bacterium | reverse complement strand
TGGGTTAGTAGGCTTAACTTTAGCTGTAGCTTTGCTTATCTTGATTGTGCATCGACTGTTCAAAAGTGATAGACAGATAAAGGTCCTGGGATTATCTTTTGTGGCATCTGTATTTGTTATGTGTCAGTTTTCTTACCCGTTCATGTATCATGTGTTATGGTTATTTTGTTTTATCGCTATAATACCAGCATTTATACCAAATGGCAAAGAACTAGTGATACCTAGATACATAAAATACGTAGCATCCACTTTGATATTGGGAGGGCTTGCTTTATCTCTTAGATCAATGTATTATGATATGAAATGGACTGAAATGTATAAAATGACAGAAAAGGGATATGTCAATCGAATGATGCCATATTACGAGGATATGAAGCATGTTATGAGAAACAATCCTTTGTTCGCGTATAATTATGCGGCAGAACTAAATAAGGCTGAACGTTTTGAAGAGAGTCTTGAAATTCTAGACATATGTTCTAAATCCTGGAATGATTACAATGTGCAAATTTTATACTCCGATATATATGCTAAACAAAGGGATATGAACAGTGCCATTATAGCTTGTGAACAAGCGTACAATATGGTCCCGTGCCGTTTTGACCCCTTATATAGGAAAATGCTTATTTATGGTTATTCAAATGATACGGTTAATACAGTAAAAACTGCTTATGAGATACTTGAAAAACCGATTAAGGTTCGTTCTGAAAATCTTAATAAGATACTTTCAGTGGCCGAACAATTTGTTGCTAATTTTGATTATTAACAAGGAACCAATAATCGTTTCACAACTGTCATCTTGTGGTTCTTTACTGATTACGGCAATTATTTATATTCGGCTAAAACTTGTTGTACACTTAACTGATTGTTTAATGATATAGCGCTACACGGAATGAAGTGTAGATTGTTTTTGTGTAGCTACAAAGATGTTACTTCCGATATATAACTTATGAGAAGAGGAGGATTAATACTAACTGTCACAACTGCATTCTTGGCAGGGTGTACTACCCGTTCTGCCTTGGAGAATGCTCTCAACCAAGCCGGTTCCAACCGCTCAGAGCTGGAAACCGTCTTAAGTCATTACAAAAGTTCCGATGCCAACCCGCAGAAGCTGCGTGCTGCCGAGTTCCTGATAGAGAACATGCCGGCGCACTACTCATATTCCGGAGACCGGATTCATGAGTACTATGACTATGCGGCCCGAATCCTGGCCGATGGCAGCCTGACTCCGGAGCAGCAGCGTGACAAACTTGATGCAATAACCCAAAAGAATTACAGCGATCTGCCGGATGGCACTGTCCCGGATGCCCAAATCATAAAGGCGGATTACCTTATCAATAACATAGACAAGTCGTTTGAGCAGTGGACCACCTGCCCGTGGGCCAGACATCTTACGTTCCAGGAGTACCTGGAGTGGATGCTTCCGTACAAGATGGTGGAACTGCAGGAACTTGACAGCTGGCGTGACACCCTGTACGCCCGTTACGGAGGTCCCAGCCTTGAGCGCCGCTCACACTTAAAGAACGATGTGGAGTTCAACAACGTGATCCATGTAGCCGATACGGTCCGTTACCAGACCAACCGGTGGATCAACCGCCGGGTATTCCAGGACGGCACAGGACTCCCGCTGCTCTCGGACCATCTGCTGGCAAGCATGACCTTTGGCACGACATCGGATTACTCACTCATGGCAGCCCTCCTTATAAGGAGCGTGGGCGCCCCAGTACTGCTTGACGAGACTCCGGTAGGACCCCGATACGATGCCCCGACCCGTTGGCTCGTAGTGCTCTCCGAGCAGGGTAACGCCCTTGTATCGGACTGGGACTTTACCACCAGGATAGGTGACAACTTTTTACTGCATGAGCGCGGTCCCAAGGTATACCGAATAACCTACTCCATAAACAAGGAGCGTGAGGAATACATGCGTAAGGCCAAGTACAAGTACCCCTTTGAACTTAACAGACAGGATATGTCAAGCCATTATCTGCTCACCAGTGACCTGAGCCTGCCTATCGAAGGCAGTGCAAGGCGTCATCTCAAGGACAAGTATGTCTATATAGCATCGGCCGTAAGGGATGACAGCAACCCCTGGCAGATAGTTGACTTTGGCCAGCTCAAACAGGGAAAAGCCAACTTCAGGGATATGGGTCGTGAGGTCCTCTATACCGTAATGGGATATGACGGCAAGGGCCTAGTGCAGATATCGGATCCTTTCATACTCCACAAGGATGGAAGTATAGAGTACGTGAGTGCAGACACAATCAGTTCACCCTCTCTTGACAAATGGAAAAACAACGCCTTATGAAGAAGCTCATATCATTCTCTATAGCCATAACACTGCTGTTTACGTCATGTTCCTATGAGGACAGACTATTGCGTGACGCCCTGAAAGCCGCAGGCGACAACCGTGCAGAACTCGAGGACGTGCTGGAACACTACCGAACGGTTGACAACGACCCGCAGAAGTATGCAGCAGCAAAATACCTGATAGCCAATATGCCCGCCCATTACTCCTACCGCAACATGGATGCCATCAATGCATTCTATGACGAGGCCCTTGAGATACTGGGCACCGGTACTGTGGAGTGGCAGCGTGACACCCTTCGTGATATAGGTGACAAGAAATACGCCCGCTTGGCCCAGGATAAGGTGATGGATGTCGAGGTCATGACATCGGATTACCTTATATACAGTATAGACAAGGCATTTGAGGGTTGGAAGACCACGCCATGGGCGCAGCATCTCACCTATGAGGAGTTCCGTGACTGGCTGCTTCCGTACAAGGTAGTGGAGTGCCAGAGTTTTGACGCCTGGCGTGACATACTGCCCAAACACTACATGGACAGCCTGAGCAAACTTCCGCCAACTGACATAGCACGTAACACCATATATGGCGCCCTTGAGGTAGTCAGGGATGAGATCCACCAGAAAGAGCTGGATATGAAATTCGTGATATTCTGGAAAGACCGCAACGGCCTGCCTTTCCTCAGTGCCGACACCTGGGTCCGCATGACCTACGGTGACTGCCGTAACTTTGTGGATATGGGTGTGGGCACATTCCGCAGCCTCTCCCTGCCCACATGCGTAGACCGCGTACCGCTTTGGGGCCGCAACAACAACGGCCACAGCTGGTTCGTGGTTCTGTCGGACAGGGGAAAGGAGGAGCCAACCATCAATTCACTTATAGAACCGGTGGGAAAGCAGTTCTTCCCGTGTGACAGATTCCCCAAGATTTTAAGAGTCTCTTACGCTATAAACCCAAGAGTCCTGAACTATAGGAAAACGGCTAAGTATGTTTATCCGTTTGACCTCTGTGAACATGACGTAACGGATCATTACGTGACTACATCGGATCTTGACATAGAGATATTCGAACAGGCCAGGCCCAAGGACAAATACGTATATATAGGAATGTTCTCGGCAACCGCCGAGGGCTCATGGAAGGTCATAGATTTTGGAACACTGAAACGTGGTAAGGCGCATTTTGAGAACATGGGCCGAAACATGCTGTATGTGGCTCTTGACTTTGACGGAATGGCATTCACTCCAATCAGCAATCCGTTCATACTGCATCCGAACGGAGAGGTAGAATATATAACCTGCGATACCCATGAGACCCGCAGCGTAACCCTTAAGCGCAAGTATTATCAGTCATTCAATGATACAAAGATGCGTTGCAGACTGCTGGGTGCCAAAATCCAGTGCTCCAACAGCCCCGACTTTAAGGATGCCCGTACGCTCTACACTGTAGAGTCAACTGATATTCCTGACAAGATTCAGCTTAATGCCGTAGGCAAATACCGTTACTGGCGTTATCTGAGTGCCGACGGCACCTGCGGAAGCGTGGCAGAGGTCGGTTTCTTTGATAAAGATGGAAACCGTCTGGAGGGTCGGCCAATTGCCAATGCTGAGGCCGACCGTGACACCATCCCCCTGGCATTCGACAATAAGTGGCTCACCAACTTTGAGGTAGCCCTGAATCCCAACGGCAACTGGGTGGGCTTGGAGTTCAAGACCCCGCAGGCGGTATCATCGGTCCGCTTAATTCCCCGTAGTGATGACAATGACGTCCACCCCGGTCAGAAATATGAATTGCGCTATCTCAGCTCAAGAGGAATATGGAAAACTCTTGGCCGAAAGACCGCAGTTGGCAATGAACTTGAGTACGACAATGTTCCCGTGAACTGCCTGCTATGGCTCAAGAACCACACCGGCGGCAAGGAGGAGCGTCCGTTCATATACCGGAGTCGGGATGATATTGAATGGTGGTAAAAAACAAGTAGTTAAAAGATAAAATGTAATAACAAGCAGCTCTTATCATAGACTGTTAATCAGACTATTAGTCTGTTTGAAACTAATTATTTTAAAACAAATTATGAGAAAAATTTTTAAAAACATAGCAGGTATGGCTATGTGTGTTCTTGGAGTACTTGCTACTTCAAGTTGTTCGAAAGATGAGTTCTTTGGATTGAACGAGTATGAGAGTTTGGATAACTTTAAAAAGACAGAAATAGCATTATCACAGGAATATGCAGATTATTTAATAGCTTGTTCCCAAATAACCAAAGCTATGGATAAACTGTCTGATACAACTAAAGTACAAAACAAGGGAACAATAGAAGGTAAAGAAATTGCTTACGAAGAAACAGGAGTATCTTTGATTGATTTGATTTCAAAACTGATGCAGGCTTATCCTGAATTGGCTTATGCAGATGTACCCGATCTTGATGATATTCATAAAATTGCATTGTCCAAAAATAAGGCGCTGAAAGGTTATACTTACTATTCAAAATCAAATATCAAAACAAGATCAGAATATTTTACATATATGTCTAGTAAGGGTGAAGTGGATTATCCGTCATATGCTCAAGCATGGTGTGGTATATTGAATGATTGGCGACATGGTCACCCCTATAAAACTTGGGCAGATGAAGATGGTTTCCATTTTCAACCTTATGATGATAAAAATTCAGCTTTCATGACTGCTTTTATTTGTGGATTGGAAGCCCACGATGAAACTGAATTTTATAAAATTGGTGGTCTAGTCTTTTCGGACGACTCTGCTGTAATGGTAATTGGACGTGGAGAATGGGCAGAATGGCCTTCTTTTATAAATGACTCATATCCTACTGCAGAACAAGATTTCTGTCTCGTTTGGAATGGAACTGAGAGCATGAACCCTGTAGATATGGGAAACAGAGCAGCTATGATGGGTGCTACATTTAATCTTGGTGGTAGAACACATTTATTTATAGGAGCAAACGGAGAGGTGGTAGCTCAGTTGTAATATTCAATGACAGTTCACAGTATATGATAAGAGTTCTGCTTGTTTTGATTTTATTTGGAGGAGTTTTTATTTCTTCCAAGTTGTTTATGGAGTTTTTGACTCAGCCTAAAACTTATTTTTTGCTTATTTCATCAGTTATTCTCCTTTTCATTTGTTTCTTGACTCGTAGAGGGGTACAGAAACTAATGGAATCTTTGAAGTCACGCGGCTTGTTTTATGGAGTAACTATAGTATGTTTAATAACAACTATTCATGGCTTATTGCAGTTTTTGGGAATTATGCATTCTTTTCATAGGGCTTTTCCAATAACTGGAGCATTTGAAAACCCAGCAGGTTTTGCCACAGTACAGGCTGCGATGTTTCCATTTGTGTTTACCCGCTGTTTTGAAATGGAGGAGAAAAAAAATCTTAGGTTCTTTTCTCTATTAGTATCTGCATTATGTCTTGTTTCTGTGATTCTTTCAGAATCAAGAATGGGCTTTCTGGCAATTTGTGCGGCAATCGTGACGGTTTTGGTATTCACGGATTCTGTTGCTTCGTTTTTTAAGAAACATCGTTGGATATGGATACCAATTGTGCTATTAATAATGGTTTCTTTTATAGTGTTGTATTACCTAAAAAAGGACTCAGCTGATGGTCGTTTGTTTATATGGGCACGCTGTATAGACCTAATAAAAGAGCGTCCATTGTTTGGATATGGTCCCTATGGATTTGAAAGCAAATACATGATTGCTCAATCAGATTTTTTTCGTGTTAATCCGGATTCTCCCTATGTTATGCTTGCAGACACTGTTACTCAGCCATTTAATGAATATTTGGAGCTGACAGTTGACTATGGCCTTGTTGGTTTGGCATTAGCATGGGCCCTACTTGCGTGGATTGTTATTTCATTGTTCAAGAGTGATAAAGATATAAAAGTACTGGGTCTTTCTTTTGTGGTATCTGTATTTGTTATGTGTCAGTTTTCATATCCTTTTATGTATAAAGTATTATGGCTACTTTGTTTTATGGCAATTGCGCCCGCTTTTGTGAAAAAAGGAAAGGAAATAGAGATTCCAAAATACGCAAGAATCGTGGTTTCATTATTGCTGCTTGGGGGGCTTTCATTATCTCTGAGGAGAATGTATTATGATATGAAATGGACTGAAATGTATAAAAGAACGCAACATGGGTATATAAATAGGATGATGCCATATTACGAGGATATGAAACGGGTAATGAAATCCAACCCTCGTTTTGCTTACAATTATGCGGCAGAATTAAATAAGGCACAACGTTTTGACGAAAGTCTTGAAATCCTCAATATTTGTTCTAAATCCTTGAATGATTATCATGTCCAAATTCTATATTCTGATATTTATGCGAAGAACGGGCAGATGGACAGTGCGCTAATTGCATGCGATTTAGCATATAATATGGTTCCGTGCCGTTTTGATCCTTTGTATAGAAAAATGCTTATCTATGGCTATTGTAATGATACTATTAATGCGGTTCGAATTGCTTATGAAATACTTGAAAAACCGATAAAAGTTCGATCTGAACAACTTAATCATATACTGTCGGTGGCGGAAAGATGTGCTGCTGAATATGATAATTGATGTTGAAAATGTTTGTAATTTATTAATAATAAGTGACTCTTATCAAAACTAATTCAGTATCTCATACTAAGGGCTTCTATTACGAGACCTATAATCTTGGCTTAAAATATTATGATATAGATAGTGAAGGTTGGATAGGCGTTGTAAGTGACTGGAAATATAGGGCTCCTTATAATACGGATTTTTTAACATGTGATCATTGCATCTTCTTCTCTAGTATAACAAGTCAAGCAGCTGTAGAATCTGTGATTTGGGGCTGTTCTGAAGGTGATGGAAGTATTAGTGAGGAAATAATTGGTGGTGGCCTGGTTTTTTCGGATGATTCTGCGGTTGGAATTATTGCCCAGGGAGAATGGCCTTCTTTTATAAACGATGTGTATCCATCAGCTGAATCGGATTTTTTTTCTTCCCAATCCTCATAAAAAAGTAGAAGTTATGAGAAACTTGGGTTCTGGTTATAGCAATGGTGGAAGAATTCACGTCTTCGAAGATAGAAACGGAGAAGTAATTAATTAATTGTTAGTATTATTCTCCGAACAATTAGTTAACGATTCAAGATAAGAGTTACTCGTTTCAAGATCAGGAAGGCTTCATTAAACCTTCCTGATTTTGTTTAGTACCACTAATTAATGAATTGTGGCAAAATGTACGCTCAATTTTAAAAAAGTTTCAAAAAATGTTGCGTTTTACAATTTGAAGTACTACGTTTGCGCCGTTCGTTTTTGAATAGAACGTAACATTGAATTTGTGAGTCGGTAGTCCTTTGTTTTTGTGTTGCTTCTTCTTGTTGTCACACTGTCATTATTTTGTAAATCTCTACTGATTCCTTTTTGTGAATGATGGGCACAGATGGTTGTGCCATTTAGTTATTGTTTTACGCCGCATGGAGTGGGGCGTAAGTAGTTGTTGTGTAGTTGTAAGGATGTTGCATCCGTTATGAGTATATGATAAAAAGAGGATTTTTTCTAACTGTCACAATCGTTTTGCTGGCAGGGTGTACTTCACGTTCAGCTTTGGAGAATGCACTCAACCAGGCCGGCTCCAACCGCTCAGAGTTGGAAACAGTATTAAAACATTATCGGATAACCGATGTCAATCCGCAGAAACTTTATGCTGCAGAGTATCTGATTGAGAATATGCCTGGTCATTATTCGTATGCCGGCAATCAGATTTATGAGTATTATGACTATGCCGCCCGGATTTTTGCCGATAAGAGTTTGACTCCGGAACAACAGCGGGACAGCCTTTTGGCCATTACAGACCTCAAGTATCGCGATCTGCCAAAACACACCGTGCCTGATGCGCAGGTCATTAAGGCTGATTTCCTTATTGATAATATTGACAAATCATACAATCAGTGGACCACATGTCCGTGGGCCAGTCAGGTTACATTTGACGAGTATCTGGAGTGGATGCTGCCTTATAAGGGGATTGAACTTCAGGAGTTGGATGGATGGCGCGATACCTTGCTCGCTTACTTTGGAAAAGGATTGGAACATCCCATAATAAATGATGTGGAGTGCAATACCACCATGGGCGTGGCTGATATGATTCGTAATGATGCCTATAACGTCTTAAACCGCCACGGGCTTTACACTCGTCAAGGATTGCCTCTACTCAGCGCCTATCTCCAGGTTCATCAGACTTATGGTGATATACCAGACTATGCTCTGACTGCAGTATTGGCCATGCGTAGTGCCGGAATCCCTGCCGTGTTGGATGAGACACCGGTCGGATCTCGTGGCACAGCTGCCACCAAGTGGTTCGTCATAATCTCCGACCGACGCGAGCATTTGACTTCGGAGTGGGATCTTTCAACTATGATTGGAGGCGGATTCTTTCCATATGAACGTGGTCCAAAGGTTTATCGCAACTCATATGCTATCAATAAGGAGCGGGAGGAGTATAAAAAGAACGCCAAATATCAATATCCGTTCGATCTTGGTAAGATGGATGTGACTTCACAGTATTTCCTGACAAGTAACATCCAACTGCCTGTAGAAAAGTCTGTCCGTAACCGGCTTAAGGATAAATATGTCTATATAGCATCGGCCGTAAGGAATGAAAACAATCCATGGCAGATAGTTGATTTTGGAGTGATCAGGAATGGTAAGGCTTGTTTCCATGATATGGGTAGAGAGGTTCTTTACACAGTTCTGGGTTATGACGGAGAAACACTAATTCCTATATCTGATCCTTTTATTCTGCATAAGAATGAGCAGATTGAATTCGTTGACGCCGATACCATTAATTCACCTAGTCTTGACAGATGGAAAAACAATGCCCTATGAAAAAACTTCTTTCATTTACAATAGCGATATTTCTTTGTGTAAGTTGCTCTTATGAGAGCCAATTGCTGCGTGATGCACTTAAGGCTGCCGGGAATAACCGGGCTGAGCTTGAAGCTGTCTTGGAACACTACCGTACTGTTGATAAGGATCCTCAGAAACTTGAGGCTGCCAAATATCTGATAGCCAATATGCCCGCTCATAACTCATATCGTGACAAAGATGCCATTAATAGGTATTATGAAAAGGCGTTACAGATTCTTGGGACGGGAAACACTCCTGACTGGCAACGTGATACCCTGCGTCAGATAAGTGATACGGAATTTTTAGGATTGGAACAAGACAAGATATCTGACGTGGAGATTATTACCAGCGACTATTTGATAAAGAGCATTGATCATGCCTTTAATCAGTGGAGGACCAGACCGTGGGCAGAACACCTTACATATAATGAGTTCCGTGATTGGTTGTTGCCCTATAAGGTAATAGAAGGCCAGAGTTTTGATGACTGGCGTAATGTATTATCGGCATACTATAGCGACAGTCTCAGCACTGTTCCGGTTACTGATGTAGAGCGTAACAGTGTTTATGGCGCTATTGAAATAGTCAGAAATGAAATTCATACCAAGCAGTCTGATCTGAACTTCAAGGTGTTTTGGGAGGATAGAGGTTGTATTCCTCTGTTAAGTGCCGAAACATGGACGCATATGACGTTTGGCAGTTGCTGGGATTTCGTGAATATGGGCGTGGCGGTATTCCGCAGTTTAGGATTACCTGCAGCGGTTGATGTGGCTCCCAAGTGGGGACGTAATTCGGACGGTCACAGTTGGTATGTATTCCCGTCAGACAGAGGAAGGGAAGAAGTTACCATTAACTCTCTTATTACTCCGGCTGGAATGCAGTTTTATCCTTATGAGAGGATTCCTAAGGTGTTCAGAAAGACATATGACATAAACAAAGAGCGTCTTGAATATTCCAAGAAGGCAAAATATGTTTACCCGTTTGATTTGTGTGATCAAGACGTTACGGATCATTATAATGCCACATCGGACATTGATATTAAGATCAAAAAAGGTATTAAGCTTAAAGACAAGTATGTCTATATTGCCATGTTCTCTATTGACAGTGAAGGCCTGTGGATGATACTGGATTTGGGCAAGATGAAAAATGGCAAGGCTCATTTCAATAATGTGGGTAGGAATATGCTGTATATCGCGATGGGATACAACGGCCGCAGTATAGTACCTATAAGCGATCCTTTCCTTTTGTATGATAATGGAGAAATAGAATATGTTTCATTTGATGACAGTGATACTCGAAGTGTAACTATAAAGCGTAAGTATTTTGAGTCATACAATGTGGTTACCATGCGACGCCGTTTGTTGGGAGGAAAGATTCAATGCTCCAACAATTCGGACTTTAGAGATGCTCATACATTATTCACGATTGAAACTACCGATATTCCCGATAAGGTACAATTAGAATCTGCCGGCAAATATCGTTATTGGCGTTATCTGAGTGCCGATGAATCATATGGCAGTATAGCAGAATTGGCATTCTTTGGGCAGGATGGAGAGCCTCTGAGAGGACGTGGTATATCAAATGCCGGAGCCGGCAAGGATGCCGTTGATATGGCATTTGACGGAAATTGGTTGACCAATTTTGAAACAGACTCCCCTGATGGTAATTGGGTGGGAATGGATATGGGAACTCCCATTGAGGTGTCATCTGTCAGGATTGTTCCAAGAAGTGATGATAATGATATCCATCCTGGACAGGAATATGAATTATGCTATCTGGATTCAAGAGGCCGATGGAAATCTTTCGCCAAGAAAACGGCGGAAGGAAATTCTTTATCTTTTGTAGGTGTGCCTAAGCGTTGTTTCCTGTGGCTGATTAACCATACCGAAGGAACAGATGAACGTCCATTCCTGATAAATGAAGATGGAACTGTCGAGTGGTGGTAATATGAAAAGGATAGCGCTGTTTCAGCTGCTCGTCATTGTAGCGTCTCTTGTTGGTTGCTCGTATGATGAAAGGACTGAGCCTAACAGAGAAATGAGCATCCTGGCTTTTATCGTTGCTGATAATGATCTTGATGATCATGCTCTGTATGTTGAAAAGGATATTATTAAAGGTTTGAAGTCATGCCCGAGTGGTACGGAGGTGTTGATATACATGGATCGTTTGAACGAGCCCCCTACATTAAAGAAGTATACTCTGACAAATGAGGGCAAGATTGGAATCAATAATATTGAATCGTATACGGAACAGTGCTCTACGTCTCCCCATGTATTTAGAGATGTTCTTGCTAAAATGCGCAATAACTCATCAGGCAAACGCTATGGATTGATTTATTGGTCGCATGGAAACGGTTGGTTACCTACTACGGGTAATTCAAATGCATCCACACGTGCAATCGGAATGGATCAGGGCGTGAGTATGAGCATAAGTGATATGGCTGACGGAATCTTGGCTAATGATCCGGCTGCGTTCCTTGTTATGGATGCGTGCTACATGGGCTGTGCACCAGTCGCTTATGAACTGCGTGATGCTACTGATTATTTGATTTCCAGTCCCACCAATATGCCTGGCATCGGCTTTAACTACAATAAGATGCTGCCCTATCTTCTGGAATGTACAGAACAATCTCTGTCACGTTCACTTGATTTGTTCAAAGAATCAAATGAGACAAATGTATATGGAGATTCAGCGTCATTTGCTATAGCATCGGTCGTAAAATGTGGGGAGATGGAAAACCTGGCAATTTGTATGAGTGAAGTGGTTAAGAGTGGAAGGGAGTATGTTGATGAGGATTTAATTCAGTCATTTGATTTTGACCAGGTTCATATGTATTACGACCTTGAGAACTATGCCAGTGAATTAAGCCTTGATCCTGAATCTCTCGGACTATTCAGGGAACAAATGAATTCTACCATAATCAAAACCGTTAGCACAGGAAAAATATGGTCTCAGGATCAATCCGGGCTCATTTCTAAGGTCGTATCCAGATTCTGCGGGCTGAGTACATATATCCCCGGCGCAGGCAATCCCTATTATGACTGGGAGTTTTCAAGAACTAAATGGTATAACAAGGTGTATGAGCAAGATGAAAATAACTGATAGGCTGATGCATGCTATACCGTTTATGCTTTTGCTGACGGGTAGTGTGTTTATTATATCGGGGGTACATTTTGATATAACATTGACCTTAAAGAAGTATTGGACTCTGGTCGTTGGCTCAATAATATTGTTGGCTTACTCAATTCGTCGATTGGTGAATGGCAAACCGGAAACAGATGACCATAAGCCGCTTCTTGTGTCAATTGTGTTAGTGGGTATTCTGGAGTGCGCGTTTGCTTTATTGCAAATCATTAAAGTAATACCTTCTTACAATCAGTTTTATAACTATACAGGCAGTTTTGAGAATCCTGCAATATTTGCCATGTTGCTTTCTGTCTGTGTGCCTGTCTGTGTCTGGATGGCATTCCGATTTCAAAAGAAGTGGTTATGGGTAACTATAGGAGTTGGATTGTTTGTCTTTACGGCTTTCTCTGAGTCACGTACCGGGTTGTTGGCTGCGATTGGAGGCGTTGCTGTTGTATGCTTGATGGAAAGTGAACGATTACGCAAGATAGTATTCAATAAATATGTAATTGCTTTAATCGTTCTTTTGTCGGCCGCCTTATTCGCTTATCTGTACTTTTTCAAGGAAGATTCAGCAAATGGCCGTTTGCTTATATGGCGTGTCGCGCTTTCTATGCTTCGTGACAGGCCGCTTTTGGGATGGGGACCTAAGGGATTCTCTTCAATGTATATGGTTTATCAGGCTGATTATTTAAGCCTGCATCCCGATTCTCCCTTTTTGCTGTTGGCTGATAATTCGGAGTTCCCGTTCAATGAATTTGTATCCGTGATGATCAATTATGGATTAGTGGGATTGCTTGCTGTTGTTTCTATAATAGTCCTAATTGTAGTCAGACTGTTTAAATGCCAATATGAACATAAGGCGTTACTGTTAGGCCTCACAATCAGCATGATTGTTTGGAGCCTGTTTTCCTATCCGTTTACCGTGCCTTTTATGTGGATTCTGGCCGCATATATTGTGCTTTGCGCTATTTATGGTGGTAGAATGATGAATGCCGTAGTTGGTACATCGGTCGCCATGGTAAGCGTTATAGTCTTTATTATGTCAATTATCCGGTTCGTTCCTGAATATAGGTGGAAACTCATATCGGAGAAATCAATTAATGGAGAGAGCGAGGAGATGCTTCCATATTTTAAGGACTTGTCAGCAAAGATGTCAAATAACGAGATCTTCATATACAATTGGGCGGCAGAGCTTCATTTTGCTCATCATTATGAAGAGAGTGCCATGGTTTTCAATGATAACCTGCATCAGTTAAATGACTATAATGTCCAGATGCTTTTGGCCGATGACTACCAGCATATGGGTAATCCGGAGCTTGCGATAGAACATTATGATGAGGCCGCTAGAATGGTACCCAGTAAGTTCCTTCCGTATTACTACAAGATGAATCTTTATCTTGAAAACGGAGACACAGTTAATGCGGTTCAGGTCGCAGAACAAATAGTCCGTAAGGATGTTAAAGTTGATAGATCCAAATCTGTAAACAAAATAAGAAGTGAAGCTACAGATCTTTTGAATCTGTATTATTATTATTAACCTTTTAATAAACAAAATGAGAAACAAAACTATTTTCAGAGGCATCGTAGGCGTATTGTTCGTGGGGGCGATGTTTGCATCATGTGTTCAGGATGACTTATATGATGATTTTTTTGATGAGGATTTGTCTGCGGGCAGCATAATCTGTCGTCGAAAGTTTAAGGCCGATAACAATTCTAGCCAATCAAACAAAAAAAAGAAAGATGAAATCCCTGCATGGACTCCGGAGGGACAGAAAGAAGCGGAAGAATGGGTCTATAATAGTGGAAGTGCGGGCATGGGCGAATGTGTACCATCAGTTATCAGTGGTATGTCTGGCAAGTCATTGGTGGATGTTAGAAAGGATATTGGACCGACAATAACTGGAGCAAGTGAGCATTGGGAATATTATTATTATCGACGTGCAGCAAAGTCAGAAGGTTTCCCCATTGGAACTGAAAATGCGGCTAATCTTATAAAATCAAAATGTAATAATTTGCATGATAGTAGTAGTCAAGCATTGCTCGCAGAAGCTAGAAAGAAAGCTCCTCATTGGGATACTACTAGTCCTAGGATTTATGACGCACCTTCCAATGCGATAGTTGTCCAAACGGGTGGAGAACATTGGGGTATATTATCTAGGATGGAGAATGTCGATTCAAATAACCCAGTGATTCACATCATAGCCTATGGAATGGATGAGTCTCACTATTTTAGTAGTATCACCACCGTATTGACAAACTTGAACCTATAACGAGGTTGGATTGTTTTGAAGTATTTATAGTACAAATGAACATACAGGAGGCAACAACAACTGTTGCATCTTAATTATTAACCTTTTAAACTTTATTTTTCCAAAACATGAAACAAAAAAGATTGTTTGGAAGTATTGCTAGTGCAATGCTTCTTGGTTTGATGGCTCTTACGTCATGTGTTCAAACCGACCTTTATGATGAATTTTATGATGACATGTCATCAGAGAGCATGATTGCTCGCCGTAAATTCAAGAATGACAATGGCGGTCCTTCTGTTAGTCATGCTCAGGCATTTATTAATGCTGCATCAAGTTGTGGTTATCAATCCAGTGACTTTACAATATCAACTAATAGCTCTATACAAAGTGTATGTGAGGCTTGGACCAGTTCGCATACAACAAACGTAGATGGCCATGATTTTCATCTGGAATGTGTCGGCTTAAAGTTTGGTGATGGAAGTGCTCTGCTTTATGCAGATCCTCAGGCTGGAGTATCGGTTACAAATAACAGTGATGGTGGTAAGACGATTACATACTACTGCAATGTACCCACATGCTATACAGCTCCTTATCAGCCGACTGAAGTCATTCATACGCATCCTGGAGGAAGCTCAGAGCCGTCAGCAGCTGATGACGAATGGTATGAAGGAGCTAAAAAGAAGAATAAGAAACTGAAATTCGGTGTCATAGGAATGGATCTTGATCCTCTGGATCGTTGGTATAATTAATTTAGACAACCGATTATTCAAAAAGACGGGTTTGGCATTGCTAAGCCCGTCTTCATTTTTTTATTAAACCTTCCTGATTTTGTATAGTCATATTAATTAAGCAGACCTCACGAAAGTCATTACTACAACCAACTGTTCTATGGACGTAACTATGCAATGGGCAACTTCAAGAAATAATACAGTACATATGCAATAAAAAGGCGGAGACGGTCCCTATACTCCGCTTTTTTTATGCATTTGGTTGTTTAAAGTTATTTTATTGTTAAGTTTGCAATCCGATCATTTCTAATTAACATAAAAATAAATGAAGAAAATTATCCTTTCACTTATGGCGCTCGCCTCTCTGACAGCGTCAGCACAGTTCGGTGCACCCAGACAGAATCCCACAGCTCCCTCAGCTGTAGCAAATGTTGAAGATTTCAAGCCTGCTTCAAGCAATCAGGGTAATCACCAGTATCCTATGGTTAACTCTGAGCTTATGGTCCGCGCTCAGATTTCAGCTCCTAACGCTACTCAGGTGGGACTTGATATTGCCGGAACAATTTATCTGATGACTAAGGATGAGAACGGTGTATGGACCGGTACATCTGCTCCTCAGGATCCCGGATTCCATTACTATCAGCTCAACATTGACGGCGCCAGCGTACCCGATCCGGGTAGCCTTTACTACTATGGCGCTGACCGTTGGGGTAGCGGAATAGAGGTTCCCTCAGAGGACCAGGATTTCTGGCAGGTAAAGAACGTTCCCCAGGGAACAATGAGTGAGGTTTACTACTACTCATCAGTTACCGAGCAGATGCGTCGTTGCTTTGTATATCTTCCCAACGAGTACTTTACCAATCCTACCAAGAAATTCCCTGTTCTGTACCTCCAGCATGGTATGGGCGAGAATGAGTATGGTTGGTCAGACCAGGGTCATACCGCTCAGATCATGGATAACCTGATTGCTGAGGGTAAGGCTGTTCCTACCATCATCGTTATGGATAACGGTCTGAACGCCCGTCGTCCCGGTGAGTCAGCCGGTGGTTTCGGCGGTTTCGGCGGTTTTGGCGGTCAGCGTCCTGCCGGTCCTGATGCAGAGGCTCAGGCTCCTGCCCAGGCTCCTCAGCGTCGTGCTGGTGGATTCGGCGGTGGAATGGGCGGATTCAGCATGGCCGGTGCTTTCAAGGATGTTCTCTTTGAAGATATCATTCCTATGGTTGAGAAGAACTACCGTGTAATTGCTGATCCTCAGCATCGTGCATATGCCGGTCTGTCAATGGGCGGTATGCAGGCTCGTGAGATTACACTTGCCAACCCTGAGAAGTTCGCTTATGTAGGCACATTCAGTAGCGGTACATTCAGCGTTGACCAGGTTAAGAATTCTGAGGGCTTTGTTAAGGCTAACAAGCTTCTCTTTATGAGCGGTGGCAGCAAGGAGAACATGGGTGTTATGCAGGCAGCTGCTGCTCTCAAGGAGCTCGGCGTAAACGCTGTAGGTTATGAGTCAGAGGGTACCGCTCACGAGTGGCACACATGGCGTCGCAGCCTCTATCAGTTCGCTCAGCTGATGTTCAAGTAAACTAACCTTTATTATCAATAGTAACTATGAGAAAGTTTTCAGTTGTATTAAGCGCTGCTCTTATGACAGCCGGCTTCTGTGTTGCACAGGAGGTTAAGGAGGACTTCAAGCCCTCAACAAAGAACCAGCCCCAGCAGGAGTATCCTATGGTTAACTCACAGGGCTATGCACGTTATCGTATCGTTGCTCCCAACGCTCAGTCTGTAAGGGTTGAGGCCGGTCTGGGTGCAGGTGGTAATGTCGATCTCCAGAAGGGTGAGGACGGTGTTTGGACCGGTATTTCATCAACTCCTCTGGATGAAGGTTTCCACTACTATCATCTGAATATTGACGGCGGTACATTCAATGACCCCGGTACAAATAACTACTACGGCTCAACCCGTTGGGAGAGCGGTATTGAGGTTCCTGCTCACGATCAGGCTTTCTATGAGGAGCGTAATATCCCGCACGGCTTTGTTCAGCAGATTCTGGTTTGGTCTGAGAGCACCAAGAGCCTGCGCAGGGCATTCGTTTATACTCCTCCCACATACTATGCCGATAAGGCCGATGTAAAGTACCCCGTTCTCTATCTGCAGCACGGTTGGGGTGAGGATGAGACCGCTTGGATGACCCAGGGTCACGCTAACCTCATCATGGATAACCTGATTGCTGAGGGTAAGATCAAGCCTTTCATCATTGTATGCACCTACGGTATGACCAACGAGGGCTTCCGTCCCGGTGGTATGGGTGGCATGCGTCGTCCCGCAGCCCGTCCCGCAGCAGGTGGTCCCGAGGCTGAGGCTCAGGCTCCCGCAGCTGCACCTCAGGGTGGCCAGCGTCGTGCAGGTGGCATGATGGGTGGTTTCAACTTTGACGGTTTCCAGACATTCCTCTGCGACGAGCTTGTTCCTTACGTAGATGCTCACTTCCGCACTCTCGCCAACAAGGAGAACCGCGCTATGGCCGGTCTGTCAATGGGTGGTATGGAGACTCACTCAATCACTCTGGCACGTCCTGAGATGTTCAACTACTACGGTCTGCTGTCAGGTACCACATACAGCCCCTCAGAGATTCAGGACAAGAACCAGGTTAAGAAGATCTTCATGAGTTGCGGTAGCAAGGAGGGTCCCGACAACATCATGAACGCAGCCAAGACCCTTAAGGAGGCTGGTTTTGATGCAATGGGTTACGTTTCAGAGGGAACCGCTCATGAGTTCCAGACCTGGAGACGTTCACTTTACCAGATGGCTCAGTTCTTCTGGGGCAAGTAATCTGTAGAGTCCGATAATTTAAAGCAACCGATTCCCGACGGAACCGGTTGCTTTTTTAATAAAAATATGTTCTCCACTTCAGCTAAAAGTTGTAACTTAGTGGGCCAATTGTGTGATTACATTTTTATTATAAACCTTTTTTATAACCAAAAGTTCACTATGAACAGAAATTTCAAATTAATTCTGGCGGTGGGAATGGCAGCCGTATTGGTCGGCTGTGGCTCAAACGGTTCATCCATTGACCCCCAGCGCAGAGCCAACAGAAATGTTGATTACGACCAGTACTTTACTGAAATTAAGGCTGATGCCGCTCCGGCAAAACCTGATGAGAAGGGCTTTATCCGTCGTTGGACAATTCTCGAGCCTATCAACAAGCCCAACAGTGGCAACAGTGGTTTCACTGACAGCTACATTCTTACTGAGCTTACAAAAGAGTATTTCAAGGGTCAGTTCACAGCTGACATCAACTCACTCCCTGTTACAGGTGATGAGGTAATAGTAGAGTCTGAGGCTCCCCGTGCCGGTGGTCGTGGTGGCTTTGGCGGATTCGGTGGTGGTGCTCCTCAGGGTGCTTCACGTCCTCAGGGCGGTGCTCCCGGTGCAGGTGCTGCCCGTCCTCAGGGCGCTCCCGGCCAGGCTCGTCCCCAGGGCGCTCCTCAGGGTGGTGCTCCCATGGGCGGATTCGGCGGTTTTGGTGGCATGATGGGTGGCGCTCCCGCAGCTGCCGCTGCTCCCCAGACTGTAAAGGATACACTTGCTTGGCACTCAGTTGACAGCAAGCTGTTCAATATCAAGCTTATCCGTTTTGCTACAGGTACATCAAACGGCCAGAAGCGTTATGGTCTTATCTTCAACGCTTTCACAGTTGTAAACTGCGAGGAGGATATGGTCGTACGTCTTGCCGCCGGTTCAAACGCATCTTCTATATGGTGGGTTAACGGTGAGAAGGTCCTGACTCTCCAGGCTGACCGCCGTATGGTTGCCGATGACGGTATGTCAAAGCGTATCACCCTCAAGAAGGGTAAGAACCTGGTTCGCGTTGCAGTCATCAACGGCCCCGGTATGAGCGATATGTGCATGCGTTTCTACAACGAGGATGGTTCTATCGTAAAGAACATCACTATTACCAACAAGTAATTAAAACAGGATCAGATTATGAAAAAGATATTTCAGTTGGGCTTGGTAGCCCTTGTTTCAGTCTCAATGTCTGAAACCGTTATGGCTCAGATCGGTTCTCCTTTCATTCACGATCCGGCCACAGTAATGGAGTGCGACGGTAAGTATTATACATGGGGAACAGGCGGTTCAGGCCTTGTTTCTGAGGACGGTTGGGTATGGACCAGCGGTCAGAGCATTCCCCGCGTAGGTGCTGCTCCTGATATGATCAAGATCGGCGACCGTTATCTGCTTGCCTACTCATCAACAGGCGGTGGACTCGGTGGCGGCCACGCAGGTGCTATCGTTACTCAGTTCGGTAAGACTTTGGATCCCAAGTCTCCTGACTACGGATTCCCTCCTGAATCTCGTGACACTGTAGCTTACTCTGTTGCCGATGAGGACTGCGATGCTATCGATGCCGGTCTTATCCTGACTCCCGAGGGCCGTCTGTTCGTTACATTCGGTACATATTTCGGTTTCATCCGCGTGTGCGAGCTTGATCCTGCTACCGGTAAGCGTCTTGAGAGCTTCGGTGAGGATGTAAACATCGCCGTTGACTGCGAGGCTACCACAATGATCTATCACGACGGTTACTACTATCTGCTCGGTACCCACGGTACTTGCTGCGATGGTATCAACTCTACCTATAACATTGTTTGCGGTCGTTCTAAGAGCCCCACAGGTCCGTTCATTGACAACGTAGGCCGCGACATGGTTGAGGGTGGCGGTAAGATGGTTCTCGGCTGCCGCGACGGTTACACCGGTGCCGGTCACTTTGGCCGCGTAGTTGTTGAGGAAGGCGTTGAGAAGATGTCATTCCACTGGGAGGCTGACTACTCAATGAGCGGTCGCAGCACCCTGGCTATCCTGCCTATCGTATGGCGTAACGGCTGGCCTGAGGCTGGTTACAACGTAAAGGACGGTGTATACGAGATCGAGTCAGAGCGTCGTGGTTATGCTCTTGAGATTGCTACTGAGTATGTTCGTATGGCTGGCGGTCGCGGTATGGGCGGCATGTTCGGCGGCGGACAGCAGCAGGCTAACACCTCTATTCCTTTCCAGAAGCTGGAGGATGTTATCGGCAACTGGCCTAAGGGTAACATCGATGTTCGCGTTATCGACTATCAGTTCCGTCCCAACCAGAAGTGGGAGTTCGTTGCTCAGAACGAGGGCGCCCTGGGTACTCCGTACTACAAGATCGTGATTGCCGGTACAAACCGTGCTCTTGCCGCTACTGCAGGTAAGGAGCTCACCACTGTACCTGAGTTCACAGGCGCTGACGAGCAGCTCTGGAGCGTTGATCAGCTGACCGACGGTACATATCGTATCTGCCCCAAGGCTGTTCCTGGAACCACCGATAAGGTTTGCCTTATCTCTGTTGGTGACTCAAACGCTTCACTCGGCAAGTTCGATTTCAACGACGTAAACTGCAAGTGGAACCTCCGTCAGTATTAATCTGACAGGATCACAGATAAAAAAGGGGCCTTCGGGCCTCTTTTTTTTGTCCTATACTTTGACAATTAATGAATTAACGGTAATATTGCCGACGTATCTAATATCAACTAAAATCTTTAGACTATGAAAAAGAGATCCATGAGGCGGACTTCGGCCTTACAGAAGTGTGTTCGTAAACCGGGTATAATGACCTGCATGGCGCTGTCGCTTACAGCGGTCGCATGCTCCGGCCGTATTCATGAGGCACCTCAGGCCGATGACGGCAAAGTACCCATCAGCATCAGGGTTGTAGAGATTGACCAGGTTCCTTTCGGTGCCGCGACAAGGGCATCGGACGCGGGTGACGTGTGCAAGAGGATTACCTATGCCATCTATCAGGGCACGGGTGAGAAACCTGATAAGATCCAGCGTGACCAGCTTAGGACCGACGCCTCGTTCGGCACCCTGAACATATCACTCGAGGAGGGTGACTATACGCTGGCGGTGATTGCGCATAACGGTGACGGCAACCCCACCATGACGGCTCCGGCCAAGGTGACATTCAACAACAAGAACACCGGAAAGGTGACCGATACGTTCACCTACTGCGCGCCCCTGTCGGTACGTAAGGACATGGCGCCGGTCGATGTGCAGCTGGAACGTGCGGTGGCTAAGCTGGAACTGAAACTGAGCGACAGCAGCATCCCGGAGCAGGTGAGCAAGCTCCTGTTCGAGGTTACGGGGGTGAGCCAGTCATACAATGTCTTGACGGGATGGGGCCTGAACAGCAACAAGGTATCGGAGTCATTCGGCGTGATGCCGGTGGATTCGGTCTATGAGATGTACATGTTCCCGCGTGAGGGCTATTCGACCATGAACGTGACTGTATCGGCCCAGGACAGTCTGGGACAGGAGTACAAGAAGATTTCGGTCAGTTCGGTGCCGGTGACCAAAAACAAGATTACCCGATGCATGGGCGAGATGTTCCGAAAACAGATACTTGACGCTGCGGTATCGGTCTCAATCGGTCATGAGTGGGCCGGCGTTCATAGCCAGCCGTTCTAAGGTTTTTACCGGACTGTAATGTGAAGGCAGGTCTGCTTCTTCTCGTATTTTACGTAGCAGCGGTTCTGCCTTTGCATATCATATGCCACCTGGTAAAGTATCTGGCGCATCTTATCGACCGATGCAGCCTTACCCACCTTGGGAGTGCTGTATGTAAAATAGGAGATATCGAATGTGGTGCCGTAGCAGTGGCATGAGTTCTCGGTGGAGTTCACATTGCTCTTACGCAGCTGGCGTACCGTCTCCTGGGTGCGCAGCACGCTGGTCACGGTGAACCGGTGATTGCGGTTGTAACCGCGGTTGAACAGCGAGTCCTGGAAGGCACGGCCCATATCCTCAAGCAGCTTGGCGGCCTTGGGTACCAGATAGGGGACGGAGTGGGTGAGCTTGTCTATGTCATAGTACTGGTTGGGCTCTATGAGCTGCAGGTGACGGTTGCTCTTGGCCTCATCGAGCGTGATGGGCTCCCTCAGGCCGTTCTTGCGGGCAGCAACCAGCTGGACGTCGTTAAGGTCGTTGAACAGACGGTCATACTGGCGTACGGGCTCGCGGCGGTCGGTGTTGTGGTTTACCTCACCCTCATCGATATACTGCTGTATGTCGGCGCCCTGGCGGGTCAGTGAGCCGGACAGGCGGTAACCGCCTACGAACAGCATGATGATGAGTGCCACGGGTATGAGCATGAACAGCAGGAACACTATGCTGTTCACCGATTTGAGGTGGAACGTGCGTTTGATAAGGTTGCCGTACCAGCGTATGAATGAGGTGAAGTTATGCTCTATAAGGAATCCCCATACGGGCATGAGGGTGACCGATATTCTGTAACCGATGAGTGAGGAGCCGCCGTAACGGTAGAATCCGGTCCAGGCGAGTATGGTTATGAAGAGTGCCAGATAGAGTGCGGCGGTGGTCCAGAGGAGCCACTTGCGTGATATTTTTCGCCACAGGTAGAACTGGCCGGCGCCGGTGATGAAGCAGAGCACCCAGACGAGAATGGAAAAGAGCCCCGGGACGGAGTCCTGCTCAGGCAGGAACCATCGGCCTATGGCATCGGAAATGAAATAGAGAACTGATGAAAGCAGCACGAACCTTATGATGCGTATCTTGCTGTCTATCCGGTTGCTGCTCAGGCTGCTCGGGCCGTTTGAACCCTCGTTGAGGGGGGCGTTTTTCGCATTATTATCCATACTTGACGCAAAATTAGTTTAAATACGCCTTGTGTTGGAATAAAGTAGTACCATTTTTTGTAATTTCGCGGTTGATTCAAATTTTTAGAGATATGAAAGAACTTGACTGGGCAAATCTGTCATTCGGTTACATGAAGACTAACTGGAATCTCAGAATTAGCTTTAAAGACGGAAAATGGGGTGAGATTGAGGAATCGAACTCCGAGTATGTACCCATGCATATTGCCGCCACCTGCCTGCACTACGGTCAGGAGGCATTCGAGGGCCTAAAGGCTTTCCGTGGCAAGGACGGTAAGGTACGAGTGTTCCGTATGGAAGCCAACGCCGAGCGTCTGCAGAGCACCTGCCGCGCTACGATGATGCCTGAGCTGCCTACCGAGACATTCTGCAAGATGGTTAAGCGCGTGATCGAGCTCAACAAGGAGTTCATTCCTCCTTATGAGAGCGGTGCATCACTCTATATCCGTCCGCTGCTTATCGGTACAGGTGCTGAGGTGGGCGTTAAGCCGGCCCAGGAGTACATGTTCCTGATATTCGTAATGCCGGTAGGCCCCTACTTCAAGGGTGGTTTCTCGGCCAATGCATATGCTCTGGTTCGTTCTTACGACCGTTCAGCTCCTCTGGGTATGGGTAAGTACAAGGTAGGCGGTAACTACGCTGCCAGCCTGTACGCTCACAACATCGCCCATGAGAAGGGTTACGGCAGTGAGTTCTATCTGGATGCCAAGGAGAAGAAATATATCGATGAGTGCGGCGCCGCCAACTTTATCGGAATCAAGGGTGACAAGTACATCACTCCCAAGTCAGAGTCAATCCTGCCCTCTATCACCAACAAGAGCCTGCAGCAGATTGCCAAGGACAACGGCATGACTGTTGAGTGCCGTCCGGTACCTCTGGAGGAGCTTAACGAGATGGATGAAGCCGGTGCTTGCGGTACTGCAGCCGTTATATCACCTATCTCACGCATTGATGATATTGAACTGGGCAAGTCATATGTAGTTGCCAAGGACGGTAAGCCGGGTCCTGTACTCACCAAGCTGTACAATCAGCTGCGTGCCATCCAGTATGGTGACGCTCCCGATACTCACGGCTGGGTAACCGTTCTTGATATCTGATATGGGTAAGGGTAAACTGGCCAAGTTTGCCGATATGCGGACATATCCGCACGTGTTCGAGCCGGTGGGTTCGTTCCGTGAGAATGTCCCGTTTGAAATGAGGGGCTGTTGGAACAGCTCCTTCTTTCATAATGACGGCCCCATAGTCCTGGAACTGGGGTGCGGTCAGGGCGAGTATACCGTAGGGCTGGCAGGCCTGTTCCCTGATAAGAACTTTATAGGAGTTGACATAAAGGGTGCCCGCATGTGGACCGGCGCCAAGATGTCACTTGAGCGCGGCATGACGAACGTGGCGTTCCTGCGTACCGTGATCGAGCTGATTGAGCGGTTCTTTGCTCCGGGTGAGGTGAGCGAGATTTGGATCACGTTCCCCGACCCGCAGATGAAGAAGGCCACCAAGCGTCTTACATCGACCTACTTTATGGAGCGTTACCGCAGGATTCTTAAACCCGGCGGCAAGATCCACCTCAAGACCGACAGCAACTTCCTGTACACCTACACCTGCGCTATGGTGGACCACAACCGTCTGCCGGTGGAGTTCAGGACCGATGACCTCTATGCCAGCGGCGATGCCGACCACATACTCTCTATCAAGACGCATTATGAGCAGCAGTGGCTGGAGCGCGGCAAGAGCATCAAATACATAGTGTTCTCGCTGCCCGCCGAGGGTGAGCTCTTCGAGCCCGACATTGAGATTGAGCTTGATGACTACCGCAGTTACGGCCGCAGCAAGCGCAGCACACTTGAAAAAAGCAAATAACTATGGCACTATATCCAAATCTTATTAAGGAGGCCTTGCAGACTGTCCGCTATCCGGGCACAGGCAAGGACATCATCTCTATGGAGATGCTGGAGGACGACATCCGCATTGACGGAAACTCCGTTTCATTCTCGCTCATATTCGAGAAACCTACCGACCCGTTCATGAAGTCAATCCTCAAGTCGGCCGAGACGGCTGTCAAGCTCAAGGCCGGACAGGATGTCCAGGTTGAGATCAAGGTCAAGACCCGTCAGGCTCCGCGTCCCGAGGGTCCCGAGCTGTTGCCGGGCGTGAAGAACATCATTGCGGTGGCATCGGGCAAAGGTGGCGTAGGTAAGTCAACCGTAGCTGCCAACCTGGCTGTGGCTCTGGCTGGCCTGGGTTACAAGGTAGGACTCCTGGATGCCGATATTTTCGGCCCCTCCATGCCTAAGATGTTCCACACCGAGGATGCACGCCCTTATGCCGAGAACAAGGACGGCCGTGACCTGATTGTCCCCGTGGAGCAGTACGGAATCAAGCTGCTCTCCATCGGCTATTTTGTGGATCCCGGTCAGGCCGTGCTGTGGCGTGGCGCCATGGCCAGCAACGCCCTCAAGCAGCTCATTGCCGATGCAGACTGGGGCGAGCTTGACTATTTTGTCATTGACATGCCTCCCGGCACAAGCGATATCCACCTTACACTGGTGCAGACTCTGGGTCTTACCGGTGCCGTGATTGTAAGTACTCCCCAGGAGGTGGCATTGGCCGATGCCCGCAAGGGTATTGACATGTTCAAGAATGAGAAGGTGAATGTACCTGTGCTGGGTCTTGTGGAGAATATGGCCTGGTTCACACCCGCCGAGCTCCCCGAGAACAAGTACTACCTGTTCGGCAAGGAGGGCTGCAAGCGTCTGGCTCAGGAGCTGGGCGTACCTCTGCTCGGTCAGATTCCTATCGTACAGAGCATCTGTGAGGGTGGTGACAACGGCGAGCCCGTTGCCCTCAACCCCGACACCATTACCGGCCTCGCTTTCCGCAATCTCGCCGAGAGTCTGGTATCAGTAACAGAGTGACGAATTGGGGTCAGGCCCCTTTACGCCGGTGGCATGCACCCTTCAGGGACATTGCCCTCCCACAACAAAAAGTAACGATTCCGAAACAAAGGAGTAAACTCCAAGTTCCAGAATCGTTACTTTTTGTCGCGGGCCCCTCCCACTGGTCGCGCGTGGGTGCGAGAGTCCCTGAAGGGTGTATGCCGCCGGCGTAAAGGGGTCTGACCCCAATCCGTCACTCTGCTGCGAAGAGGGCGGTGGAGAGGTAGCGCTCACCGGTGTCGGGCAGCAGGACGAATACGTTCTTGCCGGCGAACTCGGGACGTGATGCTACCTGGCTGGCTGCGAATGCTGCGGCACCGCTTGAGATACCGACCAGCAGGCCTTCCTCCTTGGCCAGTGCGCGGGCTGCATCGAAAGCATCCTCATTCTGTACGGGGATGATCTCATCTACAACCTCTTTATCATAGTTGTTAGGCACAAATCCTGCACCGATACCCTGGATCTTGTGGGGACCGCTGGGGTTGCCGCTCAGTACGGCCGATGAAGCGGGCTCCACTGCTATCACCTTGGCGCCGGGGAAAGCCTCCTTAATGGCCTTACCTGCTCCGCTCAGGGTACCGCCGGTACCTACGCCTGCAATGAATGCATCGATAGTGATTCCGGCTGCCTTGGCATCGGCCACGAGTTCGGGACCGGTGGTGTTATAGTGCTTAGCGGGGTTGCTGGGGTTGTTGAACTGCTGCAGGATGACTGCACCGGGGATGGAGTCACGCAGTTCCTCGGCCTTTGCTATGGCGCCCTTCATGCCGTTGGCACCGGGAGTGAGCACGATCTCGGTTCCGTAGGCTGCTGCCAGCTTGCGGCGCTCTATGCTCATGGTATCGGGCATGGTCAGGATAACCTTGTATCCTTTTACTGCACCTACGAGTGAGAGACCTACGCCGGTGTTGCCCGATGTGGGCTCGATGATGGTGCCGCCCTGCTTAAGGATGCCTTTCTTCTCGGCGTCCTCAATCATGGCCAGTGCTATACGGTCCTTTACTGATCCGCCGGGGTTGAAGAACTCAACTTTGGCTACGATGTTTCCCTTGATACCTCTGTTTGAGGTGAACTTGCTTAATCTGACTTCAGGGGTCTTACCGATAAGTTCAGTGATTGTGCTGTAGATTGCCATAGTTTTGATATTTTTTGTTGTTTGTTTCTGGTTTCTGGTGCAAAGTTATCCCGAGCCGAAACAACGAACAAAGAAAATGCGAATTAAAGAAAATATAGCTACTTGAGGTTGAATTCTTAGTGTATTTATTCTACTGATTTACATGAGTCGCTTAATCACGGCGAATAATTTATATGGCATGTACCTTACCGGCAGGTCTATCCAGGTGGGCGCCTTGACTATGGAACGCTGGTGGGTGAACGCGTCAAAGCTGAGTTTGCCGTGATAGTGACCCATGCCGGAGTTGCCTACGCCGCCGAACGGGATATGGCTGTTGGCTATATGCATGATGGTGTCGTTTATGCAGCCGCCGCCCGATGAGGTGCGCCTTATCAGGTCCCATCCGTCTTTCTCGGATCCAAAGTAGTAGAATGCCAGGGGCTTCTCGCGCTCGGTGATGAACTTGACTACCTGCTCCTTGAACTCCCCGTCCTTGGGGCTGATGGTTATGAGCGGGAATATGGGGCCGAATATCTCCTGGGTCATGACGGGGGCATCGGGCCTTACATTATCAAGTAAGGTGGGCTCTACAAAGCGCTCCTTGCTGTCGGTGCGGCCACCATATACTATGTCGCCGTCCTTGAGGTAGCCGGTCACGCGCTCGAACGCCTTGTCGGTTACCAGACGTACAAAATGGCCGGATTCCCTGATGTCCTTGCCGTGCAGGTACTCGACCTGGGCGGCGAACTCACGGATGAAGGCCTCCTTTACCTCCTCATGTATAAGGATGTAGTCGGGGGCTATGCAGGTCTGGCCGGCGTTGAGGGTCTTGCCCCAGGCTACGCGGCGGGCGGCAATCCTGAGGTTGGCGTTCCTGTCTATTATGCAGGGGCTCTTGCCTCCCAGTTCCAGCACCACGGGGGTGAGATGCTCGGCAGCAGCTGCCATGACCTTACGGCCCAGGTCGGGGCTGCCGGTAAAGAATATCATGTCAAAGCGGCTGCCAAACAGCACCTTGTTCACGTCACGGTTACCCTGAACCACGGCTATGTAGTTCTCGGGGAATGTGGAGCTGATGAGCTCCTCAAGCACGGCCGATACGTTGGGCACGTAGGGTGAGGGTTTGAGTATGGCGGTGCAGCCTGCCGAGATGGCGCCTACAAGCGGGTTGAGCAGGAGCTGTACGGGGTAGTTCCAGGGCGATACAATGAGGGCCTGTCCCAGGGGCTCGCTTACAATATACGAGCTGGAGGGGAACAGGGTCAGGGGTGAGCGTTTGCGTTTGCATCGGGCCCATCGGCCTACACCTCTTATATGTTCCTTGATCTCACTCCTGACCAGGCCTATCTCGGTCAGGTAGGCCTCCTGGTAGGATTTGTGCAGATCGGTCCAGAGGGCATCGGCCAGACGCGACTGGAAACGGTCTATTGCTGTGAGCAGTTTGCGGAGCTGCTCCTTGCGGAACTTAACCGGCAGGGTGGCGCCGGTGCCGAAATACTCTTTCTGCGAGGCAAGGATTGCCCGGATTTTCTCCTCGGGGGTGTTTGTTATAGTCATTTCTTGCGACCTGTAAAGTGATCCATTGTGCTGTAGATTCCAAAGATAGTGCCAAAAACAAAATCAAACAAGCATACGGGCAGTACGGCCTGCCAGAATCTTATGAAATGGAATCCGAACGGTATGCCGCGGAAATCACGGTTGCGCTCTATGGCGCGTATGATCTTGGCAGCGGTGTGCTCGGGGTCGAGTATGGGGAATATCTTGGAGTTTACTCCGTCAAACATTCCGGTGTTGATAAAATAGGGGGCAACGGTTGTAAATCGTACCTTTGATTTCATCTGGGCCAGCTCGATGCGGACTGAATCGGACCAGCCTATCACGCTCCATTTGCTGGCTGAGTAGACGCTCATCTTGGGCATGGAGAGCATGCCGGCGGCCGATGCGATGTTGCATATGTGACCACTGTCGCGCTTGATCATATCGGGCAGCATGGTCAGGGCCACGTTCATGGGAGCCACGGCGTTGATCATCATGGTGCGCTCTATGTCCCTGGTGGTGAGCTTATCGAATGTGGCGTTGCTGGTCACGATGCCGGCGCACTGTATGAGCAGGTCGATGGGACCGCACTCCTTCACGGTATCGGCATAAGCCTGCTCTATATTCTCGCGGGCCGATACATCCACGCGGTAACCGCTCACCTGGCCTTTGGCGGAGAGCTCGTTCTTGACCAGCTCTATGTTATTCTCGTTGATATCCCAGATTATAAGTCTTGCAGCACCTTTCTCCAGGGCCATGCGACCCATTATCCTGCCTATTCCCGATGCTCCACCGGTGATAAGCACGTTCGCGTTCTTTAAATTCATGTCTGTTAGAGTTAATTGTGGCACAAAAGTAGGGTTACGCGCGCGTGCGGAGCGTACAATTAAGGATGTTTGTGGCTAAATGGACTGCAGTTGTGGCAAAACTTAAACATTAGGGACGGTTCCTAATGTAAAAAACTTACACATTAGGAACCGTCCCTAATGTGTAAGTTTTGACGGAGTCGGCGCAACGCTCGCCGTCTATGGCCGATGAGACTATGCCACCGGCGTATCCGGCGCCCTCGCCGCAGGGGAACAGACCCTGCAGTCCGATGTGCTGGAGGGTCTCGCTGTCACGCGGTATGCGTACGGGTGATGAGGTGCGGGTCTCGACGGCAATCATCACGGCATCGTTGGTCAGGAACCCGTGTGAGTTCCTGCCGAACTGCAGGAATCCCTGTTTGAGTCGGCTGGTTATGAAATCGGGCATCCAGAAATGCAGGGGCGATGATATGAGTCCCGGTGAGTAGGAGCTCTCGGGCAGGTCATAGCTCAGACGGCCGTTCACAAAATCGGCCATTCGCTGTGCGGGAGCGGTCTGACGCATGTTGCCGGCCTGCCAGCAGTCACGCTCCAGCTGTTCCTGGAAACGCATCATGAGTAGCGGGTCGCTCATGTCGGCATCGGTCTTGGCTATATCTTCGATGCGGGTCTCGACCACCATGCCTGAGTTGCTCCAGCGTGAGTTTCGGCCCGATGGTGACATGCCGTTCACCACAATCTGCTCAGGGCCCGATGCAGCCGGAACCACGAATCCGCCGGGGCACATGCAGAAACTGTAGACGCCGCGGCCGTCGACCTGGGTCACGAAACTGTATTCGGCGGCGGGCAGATACTTGCCTCGGCCTGCACGGTTATGATATTGTATGCTGTCGATTAACTGCGAAGGGTGTTCCAGGCGGCATCCTACTGCGAGCGCCTTCGCTTCAATGGCGAACTTCTGCGCTGCCATGTAGCGGTACACGTCACGGGCGCTGTGACCGGTGGCCATGATGACGGGGCCCATGAATCGGCACTCCTGGCCCTGATGTACAGCCTCGACTCCAATCACCTTGTTTCCCTCAAGTATGAAACCGGTCATGAGGGTTTCAAAATGCACCTCGCCGCCGCAACGCAGTATGGTGCCGCGTATGTTCTCAATCACGCGGGGCAGACGGTCGGTGCCTATGTGGGGGTGTGCATCGGACAGTATGGACTCGCTGGCGCCATGCTGGCAGAAAATGTTCAGTATGCGGTCTGTGTTGCCGCGCTTCTTGCTGCGCGTGTAGAGCTTGCCGTCGGAGTAGGCGCCGGCGCCGCCCTCGCCAAAGCTGTAGTTGGACTCGGGGTTGACCTTATGCGTGCGGGTTATGGCGGCGATATCGACCTTGCGGTCGCGTACGTTCTTGCCTCGCTCCAGCACGATGGGGCGCAGGCCCAGCTCAATCAGACGCAGGGCTGCGAACAGTCCGCCGGGACCGGCTCCGACCACCACCACGGTCGGTTTGTCATCGACCGGGAAATAGTCAATGGCTGTGTATTGTGTCTTGGGCGGCTCCTCGTTTATGAAAACCCTGAGAGTGAGATTTATGAATATGGTACGCTGGCGGGCATCGATGCTGCGCTTAAGTGTGTGCACGGCTGTGATGGTGCGCACATCGACGGCGCACTGCCGCGACACCGTCTGCTTGAGCGCCTGCTCGTTATAAGCGAACTGTGGCTCTACCCGGAGCTGTATTTCCTTTACCATATGTATGTTTGCGCTGTTAGGACAGAGTCTTCAATGAAGACTGGCTTTCCGGATGCAAATATAATACAAACCACTGACACTACGACTTGGAATCAGTCTTACAGCGTATTCAGGCTGTTATAGCGTCCAGCTAAAAGGAGCGTACCGCCATTTTGCGGACACTACGACACGGATTCTGTTCTACAGCGTATTCTGACTGCTGTAGTGGCTGGCAAAAACATCAGATCCTCAATAAGTGATACAATGGAATGACACAAATGATTTAGCGAACTGTGGCTCTCCCAAAAGCTGTTTTTTCTTTACCATAAATCTTTTGGACTGATGCGAGGGATATTCATTGGAATACGACCGCTAAAATAGTGAGTTTTTTAGTTACATTTGTCGGAAACGACAACCTATATAAACTATTGAAACACGTATGAAAAGAAATACGACCTTTCTTATGTCCTTGCTTGTACTACTGCAGGCGTTTCTGCTCTCAGGTTGTGGCCGTAGTGCTACCGATGATATCGTGGTTACAGTTTCCTCAACCGATGATGAAGACTTCGCATTCTACGATTATTTCATGGTGGAGAAAACAGTTGAGATCCCGGACAGTGGCCAATACCTGCTGTCATCGGTAAGGGACCTGCTCCTGGCCGATAATTTCCTGTATGTTCTGGATGATGCTAAAACTCTGTCAAAAATAGATTTGACCAAAGGGGAGATAGTAGAACAGGAGCTCCAGGTGGGGCGCGGTCCTCAGGATTATCTGATGCCGATCAATATTACGGCTGACAAAGAAAGGCTTTATCTTTTGGACTATATGGCAAAATATGTCCATGTGTATGACCTGGACCTTAATCATCTGGATAAGTTCAGTGTGGAAAGTCTGGATTCTCCATCATCATTCCTTAAAGTCAAGGATGGCTTTATGTTCCTGAATTCGTTTGCATCGGACTCAATTGGTCAGTTTGTAATGACCGATGACCGTGGCTTCAAAAAAACTTCCTTCCTTAAAGCCGGTGAAGAGTCAGGCGGCGATGATGACGAGTTTTCTGATATTGGTGAAATCCAATTCAGAGTCATATACACCGACAATTATATCTATCCCGAATCAAGTGGCATCTTGAACTGTTACAGTCCCGCAACCAATGTGATGTACCGCTTTGACGGCAAGAGACTTACCAGATTATTCCAGTTGCAGTATGATAAGCCGCAGAACTCATATGGCTCCATCATGAAAGTGTTTCCGATAAACGGAAATACACTGGTGTGTTATCTATTGAACGGGGTTGACAGATTTGCCTATTATGACAAAGATTTGAAACTGGTTGCTGATGGTAAAGGGATGGGGGAAAGACCTTTCTTTCAGATTTGGCAGCAGGGCTCAAGACTGATTCGGGTTATTGACTCCGGAGAATCAGTCAGAGTCGAGATATTTAAACAGTCAAATTGAAAAAAGTATGAAGGAGATACTGGATTTTCTGAGGGAACTCAGCTGCAATAATGAGCGCGGCTGGTTCATGGAGCATAAGGACGAGTACAAGAGGGCAAAGGAGCGGTTCGATGCCTTTGCGCTTGAGTTGCTTGCCGATATCCGCAAGTTCGATCCGGCTATCGGTGATTTGCAGCTGAATGACATAACCTACCGCATATACCGCGATGTAAGGTTTTCGGCCGATAAATCCCCGTACAAGACCCATATGGGCGTGTATATATGTCCGGGCGGCAAGAAGTCACCTTACAGCGGCTACTATTTCCAGGTGAGCGCATCGGCCAAGGACAGCTGGGAGGGAACCCACATGCTGGCTGCCGGTGACTACTGGTGCGACCCCAAGGTGCTGGCTATCCTGCGTGAGGATATTGAGATGAGTGACGGCGGATTCCGCAAAATCCTGGCTCAGGCTGCTCCCGGATTCGAACTGGATTACGAGGGTGCGCTCAAGAAGGTGCCCGCCGGATTCCCGACCGATACCCCCGACTCGGACTATTACAGGTTGAAACGTTTCTGCATCGCTTACATGCCCGATGACGACTTCATCCTGGCGCCGAACCTGGCTGAGCGCGTATCGGCCCTGTTCAAGACCACCAAGCCGTTCCTGGATTTTATTAACCGCGCCGTCACCTGGTCCAAGGAGAATAATGATTAACTTTGCCGATATGAGTGGAAAGATTAAGATAGAGATACCAAAGTTCACTTGGTGGGACTGGTTCCTGATACTGGGATTTATGACGGTGAGCGTGGCTGTGAGCGTGCTCAAGGGCAATTTCAACGCACTTAGTTTTATAGCCGGAACGTGCAGCGTGCTGTGCGTGATTTTTGGCGTCAAGGGTAGTGTGCTCAATTTCCTGTTCGGGTTCCTGGGCTCATGCATTCAGGGATATATGGCTCTGCGCAGCGGGCTTTATGCCAATGCGGCGCTGTTCCTGCTCTACAACGTGCCGATGCAGTTCATAGGCTGGTCCCAGTGGCGCAAACGCGCGCTTGGCGGCGGTCACGAGGGTATCAAGACCCGCTGGATGAGCTGGCCCCAGAGAGTGCTGCTCATAGTGCTCAGCGCTGCCGCAGTCTGGGGAATAAGCCGATTGCTGCTTAAGACCGATGACCCACAACCCGTGTCCGATGCGCTCGCCATGACCGTTGCCGTAGGAGCTCAGTTCCTGCTCACGTTCGCATTCATAGAGCAGTGGTTCATGTGGGTTGTGGTAAACGGCGCCAACCTTGTGATGTGGTCGATAGCGGCCACCCGCGGCGTTCAGTTCGCACCCATCATGGTGGTTCAGTACGTATTCTATATGATGAACTCCATCTACGGAATTGTGTGGTGGAGCAAAATGTCAAAAAAGGCATAGCGTATGGCAACGATAAAGGACAAGACCATGTTCGTATGCTCCGAGTGCGGTTTTGACTCGCCCAAATGGAGCGGCAAGTGTCCGTCGTGCGGCATGTGGAACACCATGAAGGAGATATCCGTCAAGGCACAGGCCTCACAGAATGGATCTGTCGCTGCCAGGAAGGAGGCATCGGGCAAGACCGATGATAACAAACCTCATACCCTGGGTGAAATTCAGAGTACTGATTATCCGCGCATTGACATGCGTGACGAAGAGCTGAACCGCGTGCTCGGAGGTGGTCTGGTCCAGGGTTCCATTGTGCTGCTGGGCGGTGAACCTGGTATAGGTAAATCTACCCTGACACTGCAGACGGTAATGCGCCTGCAGGACCTCAAAGTGCTCTACGTGTCGGGCGAGGAGAGTGCCCGCCAGATCAAGATGCGCGCCGAGCGTCTGGCTGCGGCAAGTGGCGGTGGCGAGTTGAGCGAAAACCTGCTTGTGCTGTGCGAGACATCGCTTGAGAGCATCTACGAGCAGATTAAGAAACAGAAACCTGAGCTGGTGGTGATTGACTCCATACAGACCATAAGCAGTGAGTATGTGGATTCATCGGCCGGAAGCATCACTCAGGTACGTGAGTGCGCCGCATCACTGCTCAAGTTTGCCAAGGAGAGCGGCACGCCGGTGCTTCTGATAGGACATATTACCAAGGACGGAACGATAGCCGGACCTAAGATTCTGGAACATATTGTCGATGCGGTGCTGCAGTTTGAGGGTGACCAGCACTACCTGTACCGCATACTGCGACCCATCAAGAACAGGTTCGGAAGTACCGCCGAGCTGGGCATCTATGAGATGCGTGAGGACGGTCTCAGGCAGGTGAGCAACCCCAGTGAGCTGCTCCTTACGGACAGTCATCAGGGCATGAGCGGAGTGTCGATCGCCTGCACCATCGAGGGTGTGCGTCCGTTCCTGATTGAGGTTCAGGCGCTGGCCAGCACCGCGGTTTACGGCACGCCCCAGCGCAGTGCTATAGGCTTTGATGTGAGGCGCATGAACATGCTGCTGGCTGTGCTTGAAAAACGTGTAGGATTCAAACTGGGTCAGAAGGATGTGTTCCTGAATATAGCAGGCGGATTGAAAGTGAGCGACCCCGCGATTGACCTGGCCGTGATCAGCGCCATTCTTTCAAGCAGTCTTGACATAGCAGTTGACCGCACCGTATGCATGACGGGTGAGGTGGGTCTGTCGGGCGAGATCCGTCCCGTGAGCCGCATCGAGCAGCGCATATCGGAGGCCGCCAAGCTGGGATTTGAGCGCATTATCATACCCAAGAGCAACATGCACGGGCTTGAAAAACGCAAGCTTGGAATCGAGCTCGTTCCCGTAACCAAAGTCGAGGAAGCCTTCAAGCAGTTGTTCGGTTAATTGTCAAATCCGTTGATCTTGAGATATGAAAAAAGGAACTATACTTGCGTTGTGTCTGTTATTTGTACCGGCTGTGGGCTTGCTGGCCCAGCAACGGGGTATGAGTAATCCGAATGCGGTCTTTATTGAGAAAGGGACGCGATCTGCCGGACTTTCAGTGGGTTGGAACTCTTGGGATGCCAAGGGTGAAGATGGCGTAGATCTGCTTGGAATCATATCGGGAGTAAAAGGTTCTGTAAATATTTTTGACATAACGGCCAGCGGCGCGTGGTTCGTTAAGGACAATCTGTCGGTAGGCCTCAGGGTGGGATTCTCCGATGCCCGCGTGGATATAGATTCCACTCAGTTCCTGGGTAATGACGAGCGTGACCGCCATCTCATACGTGAGGCGCTCAAGGGCTCTCTCACATGCCGTCAGTATCTGCCGCTTTTTGACGGCAGGATAATTGCGCTATTCGTTGAGGGACGCCTGACCGGACAGACCGGATTCTACAAGAACTACAACATGACGGCCCAAGGAAAAGAGGGCTCATATACCGGTCTGGGCAGTGTGTCGCTGGGTTTGTACCCCGGCGTGAGCGTGTTCGCCACGGATCGTATATCGTTCGAGTTCTCCCTGCCTCTGCTCGAGGGCGGCTACGCATGGAATGACGAGAGTTCCACCGATAGGGCCGATGCCACCCTCAACCAAGGTTTTGTACGTTTCAAACCCTCGCTTACAGGCCTTAACATGGGTCTGATATACCATTTCTAAGCCTCATTAAATGAAAAAGATATTCCTGCCACTCGCAACCGCCGTCCTGCTGTTCTCCTGCACGGAATGGAAGGATGACATTTACAAGATTGAAAAACCTGAACAGGAGGAGAATAAGCCTGCTCCCGTACCGTCCAAAGCCGAGGAGGGACAGCTCTATAACATGAGCCTGGACGAGTGGAGCAAGAAAGGTTCGGTTGACGTATGCTGCGGGGCCGATGTAAACGACCAGGACCGCACGGTTTGGGGATCGGCCAATGAGGCGACCGCAATATTGGGCATCCAGAACTGTCTCCCCGAGAGTTCCAAGGTGGCGGTGCCGGGTAACGGCAAACGGGCAGCTATGATACAGTCCAGATATATCAACTCACTGCTGGTCAAGAAGTTTGCAGCTGGCTCTCTGTTTACCGGCCAGATGGATAAGATCAACATAGTCAAGGGAAACGCAACGCTCAAATGGGGCGTGCCGTTCACCCTGAGACCCAAGTCGCTTGAAGGCTACGCCTGCTATCAGCCGGTGGCCATATCACATACCAAGGCTCCCTATGACTACAAGAAGGGACAGATGGATACCGGCGTGATCTACGTGGTGCTGGGTGACTGGAACGGGCAGGTGACCATCGACCCCGCTGAGTCCAAGTTCCTTGACGTGGACAACGACCCTGCCATAATCGGGTACGGCATAGTTGCCTACAACAGTCATATGGATGACTACGCCAAGTTTACCATCGATATAGAATACCGCAGCGACAGGACTCCCACAAGGGCTATAATCGTAGCCTCGTCGAGTGAGCTGGGTGACTATTTTACAGGTGGTGACGGCTCGACACTCTACCTGGACGAGCTCCGTTTCGTATACTGATTCTTTCTTACGCAGGTCCCGCGCATCGGCCTTAAACGGGGCCGGAATCCCGCTTATTTTAATCACTATTGTGTAAAAATACACAATAAGAGGACCCCTGGCTGTGTAGTTTGCTGAAAAAGGAGTAAATTCGCAGTCGGAAAAATAGTTGTTACTGTGAAAGTACTGAAATTCGGTGGCTCGTCCGTGGGATCCAAGGAGAGCATCACCAACCTCAAACAGATTGTTGAGTCACAGCAGGATGATGTGATAGTAGTGGTTTCGGCACTCGGCGGAATCACTGACAGGCTCATTGCCACAGCCCGTATGGCTGCAGGCGGCGACCGTCAGTATGAGGCTGAGATGGAGTCCATGCTCACCCGTCATGAGAACATGATAAGTGATGTGATCATCCCGCAGCGCAGAGCCGCCGCGCTTGACGGCGTGCACGGCCTGTTCGGTGAACTCAAGGAGATCATGCAGGGGCTCTACCTGCTGCATGACCTGTCAGAGAAGACCATGGATATCATAGTAAGCTACGGCGAGCGTCTGTCATCACAGATCGTGGCGCAGCTTATTGACGATATCAAGTTGTATGACTCCCGCCAGTTCATAAAGACAGAACACAAGACAACCACACACACCATAGACAGCGACCTTACCTACCGCCTCATCCGCGAGACCTTCCAGCCTCTGTTCAAGAAGTCGGGCAAGGAGAAGGTCAAGGCCCTGGCACCCGGATTCATTTCGTCCGATGCCCAGACCGCCGAGATTACCAACCTGGGCCGCGGCGGCTCGGACTACACCGCATCACTCATCGCGGCTGCGCTCGATGCCAGCGTGCTTGAGATATGGACCGATGTGGACGGATTCATGACGGCCGATCCCCGCGTGATTTCAACCGCCTACACAATTGATGAACTCAGTTACGTGGAGGCTATGGAGCTGTGCAACTTCGGAGCCAAGGTGGTCTATCCGCCCACCATCTACCCGGTTTGCCAGAAGAACATACCCATCCTGATCAAGAATACATTCAACCCCACGGCCCGCGGCACCGAGATCGTGAACGAGCTCCCCGCCGGAACCAAGGCCATCAAGGGTATATCAAGTATAAGCGACACCGCCCTGATCACCATGCGCGGTCTGGGTATGGTAGGCGTAATAGGCGTTAACTACCGCATATTCAAGACCCTGGCCGAGAACGGTATCAGCGTGTTCCTGGTGTCACAGGCATCGTCCGAGAACAGTACGTCAATCGGCGTACGTAATGAGGATGCCGCTCCCGCCTGCGAGCTCCTGAACAAGGAGTTCAGCAAGGAGATTGCCCTGGGTGCCATATTCCCCATATCGGCCGAGATGGACCTTGCAACCATTGCCATCGTGGGTGAGAACATGAAACGCAGCCCCGGTATTGCCGGTAAGCTGTTCAGCGTGCTGGGCCGTAACGGTATCAACGTGATTGCCTGCGCACAGGGTGCATCGGAGACCAACATTTCATTCGTGGTTCAGAAGAGTTCACTGCGCAAGTCACTGAACGTTATCCATGACTCGTTCTTCCTGTCAGAGTATCAGGTGCTCAACCTGTTCATCTGCGGTGTGGGTACCGTGGGTAACAGCCTGCTGGAGCAGATCCGCGGACAGCGTGAGAAACTCATGCAGGAGCGTGGCCTCAAGCTCAACGTGGTAGGAATAGCACGCGGAAGCAAGGCGCTGTTCTGCCGTGAGGGCATAAGTCTGGACAACTACCGCGAGGAACTTGACAAGGCTCCTGCCAGCAACCTCAAGACACTGCATGACGAGGTAATAGGCATGAACATATTCAACTCAGTGTTTGTGGATTGCACCGCCAGTGCCGATGTGGCCGGACTGTATCAGGATTTCCTGGATCATAACATATCGGTCGTGGCAGCCAACAAGATTGCCGCATCATCGGAGTATGAGAAATACCAGGCCCTTAAGCAGACTGCACGCCGCCGCGGCGTCAAGTATCTGTTTGAGACCAACGTGGGTGCCGGACTGCCTATCATCAACACTATAAATGACCTGATAAACAGCGGTGACCATATCCTCAAGATCGAGGCTGTGGTAAGCGGTACGCTCAACTTCATATTCAGCACCCTGAGTGCCGACTGCCCGCTGAGCGAGACCATCCGTCTGGCTAAGGAGAAGGGTTACAGCGAGCCCGATCCGCGCATAGACCTGTGCGGCAAGGATGTGCTGCGTAAACTGGTCATCCTGGCCCGTGAGAGCGGTTATGCCATTGAGCAGAGCGATGTAAAGAGTGACCTCTTCATCCCGCAGGAGCTGTTTGACGGTACTATTGATGAGTTCTGGAAGAAACTGCCGCAGCTGGATGCCGAGTTTGAGGCACGCCGTGCACGTGTTGAGAAGGAGGGCAAGCGCATGCGTTTTGTTGCCAAGCTGGAGGACGGCAAGGCAAGCATATCACTTGCCGAGGTCGACAAGTACCATCCGTTCTACAACCTGCAGGGCAGCAACAACATAATACTGCTCACAACGGAGCGCTACAAGGAGTATCCCATGATGATTCAGGGATACGGTGCCGGTGCCGCCGTTACTGCAGCAGGTGTATTTGCCGATATCATGAGTATAGCTAATATCTGATTTTGCAAAAAAATGAAATACATAATTATTCTGGGCGACGGAATGGCCGATTGGCCGGTAAAGGAGTTTGGCGATAAGACCATCCTCCAGCACGCCCGCAAACCATACATGGACATGCTGGCCCGCAAAGGCCGTACCGGCATGCTCAAGACCGTGCCCGACGGGTTCCACCCCGGCAGCGAGGTGGCCAACATGACCGTTATGGGTTATGACGTGACCAAGTCATTCGAGGGCCGCGGCGTACTTGAGGCCGCCAACATAGGCGTAGACATCAAGCCCGGACAGATGGGCATGCGCTGCAACATAATCTGCATTGAGAACGGACTTATCAAGAACCACTCTGCAGGTCATATCTCAACCCCTGAGGCCGATGAGATAGTAAAGACCCTGGAGAAGGAGCTTGGCAATGACAAGGTTCATTTCTATACAGGCATCCAGTACCGTCACCTGCTGGTGATTGACGGAGGCCGAAAGGAGCTTATCTGCACCCCGCCTCATGACGTGCCCGGACAGCCGTTCAAGGGCCTCATGATCAAGGCTGCAACACCTGAGGCCGAGCCTACCGCACAGCTTCTGAACGACCTGATTCTGCGCTCACAGGAGATTCTTGCCAAGCATCCCGTAAACCTTAAGCGTATAGCTGAGGGTAAGGATCCCGCCAACAGCATCTGGCCATGGTCACCCGGTTACCGTCCTGCCATGCAGCCCATCAGTGAGCTGTACCCCAACATACGCAAGAGTTCGGTGATATCGGCCGTGGACCTTATCAAGGGAATCGGACACTACGCCGGCATGAAGGTGATTGACGTGGAGGGTGCGACCGGTCTGTTCGACACCAATTATGAGGGCAAGGCACAGGCTGCAATTGATGCCCTTAAGACCGATGACTTTGTGTATCTGCACGTGGAGGCCCCCGATGAGGCCGGACATGAGGGCAATTTCACCCTCAAGAACCGCACCGTCGAGGATCTGGACAACCGCCTGATAGGTCCCATCTATGAGGAGGTAAGCAAATGGGACGAGCCGGTGGCAATAGCAGTTCTGCCTGACCACCCGACGCCCTGCGCACACCGCACGCACACATCGGACCCCATTCCGTTCCTGATCTATGCTCCGGGAATGGAGCCTGACGGCGTTACCGCTTTTGACGAGGAGAGTTGCAAGCAGGGCGCGTACGGCAACATTGAGGGCATTGAATTCACTAAGATTTTTCTTTCACTTAAATGAAATATTACAGCACAAACCATAAGTCCGATGACGTGACCCTGCGTGATGCGGTGGTTCGCGGACTGGCCCCTGACCGCGGCCTTTACATGCCGGAGCGCCTTAACAAACTGAGCAAGGAGTTCTTTGATAACATCGACAAGATGACATTCCAGGAGATGTCATTTGAGGTTGCCAAGGCATTCTTTGGCGAGGATATCCCTGCCGATGACCTCAAGAAGATTGTCTATGACACCCTGGCATTCCCCACACCCGTTGTCAAGGTCGATGACAATATCTACTCACTGGAACTGTTCCATGGTCCCACACTTGCGTTCAAGGATGTAGGCGCACGCTTTATGGCCCGTCTGCTGGGTTACTTCAACAAGGAGGAGAAACAGCTTGTGAATGTGCTGGTGGCCACATCGGGTGATACCGGTAGCGCCGTGGCCAACGGATTCCTGGGCGTGGAGGGCGTGCATGTGTATGTGCTCTATCCCAAGGGCAAGGTAAGCCCCATCCAGGAGTGCCAGTTCACCACTCTGGGCAAGAACATCACCGCTGTCGAGGTTGATGGCGTGTTTGATGACTGCCAGGCTCTGGTCAAGAACGCCTTTATGGATGCAGAACTCAACCAGCGCATGAAACTGACATCGGCCAACTCAATCA
>JBGURN010000018.1:0-20222 GCA_045131955.1 Bacteroidaceae bacterium | reverse complement strand
ATGAGCTGTGGGAATCACCTGACAACCGTGAGGGCGGAGCCATCGGCCTTAACGTGGGAGTGGAGAGCGCTCCCTCGGGAAGGATAGCTACGCGTGCAGGTGAACCTACGTTCTACGCCATGCAGGCCGGAACCCAGGTCAGGCTTAAGGTGGATGGTATATGGAAGAGAATATCTGAAACGGATCCTGTGAGTCAGAAGACCACTTGCCTGACGGTTGCCGCCGCTCCGGGCGCCAAGGTCAATGCGTTGTCATTCACCGAGAGCGAGTTGCTCTACTGGGATGATTACGGTACCGGTGACCCGGACAATGCAGCAAGCCGTGCCAGCGGTCTTAAGATTCTGGGTGTGGCTGTTGACGGCAAAAGTGCTGCTCCAGCCATCACAGACGATGCAGCCTGGGAGAGCCTTGATTGGAACGTAGTAACTGACGGAGACGATGTGCTGAGCGGTGACATCATTGTATCGAACAATCTTACGGGTTATAAGTTCGAGCAGAGAAATGATGACGTTGCCAGTAAGATGGTGTTCATCCATCCTCTCAGCAAGATAACCGTAAACCTCAAGGCAGGGCAGGGCTTTACCCTAGGTACCGTAGGTGCTACCACCAATAAGTTTGAGGCAGATCCTACAGTGACACTGTCAAATGCGACCACACTGGCAGGCATTGCCGATCCCGCCAACAACTACGTATTGGCAACGGGTACGGTAAGCATCAAGAACGCCAATGCCACCAGTGACGGTACCACATCGACCGTCATAGCTGGAACCACAAGCACTACCGATAATGACATTACCGTCATCAAGCAGGCTGTGGTATATCCGGGCACACAGCTTGGAGCCGATGACGATGCCGTCATAGCAGTCCTTAACGCCGATGACAACGTCTACTACATCAAGGCAAAGGAGATACATGACGCCATCGATGCCAAAGGCGGTCATACTGATTTCAAGACACTGGCCGGTTATAACTACATACTGAACATAACCGTCAACAAGACCGGAATCCGTGTTACAGCCACCGTCACTGATTGGGAGACCGTAAATTCCGATGAGGTTCATCCCGTCATCAACGTCAATACCGTGGTGGGAGACGCTGGCGGCCCCGTACCCGCCGGGTTTACCAACTTTGCATTCTGGCGCAGTGAGACCATTGATGCCGATTACCAGCATGAGGCCACTCCCGACATCAACAATGACGGAACGACCGACTGGACAAATACCACCAAACTGTACTGGACCAGTCACAGCCAGCATTACCATTTCCGCGGAATATTCCCGGCTGGCACGACGGTAACGCAGAACGCCGCCTCCAAGCAGGTGGTTGAGGTTGCCAATGCCGGTTATGATGATTCAGCGTTCCCAGGCAATCTGATAATAGGAATGCCTGAGTTCAGTGGCAGTGACTACATGTGTGACAATGACGACCATACTCCGGTCGATATGCGTCAGGAGGGTATATGCGCCCGTACATCGGCCATAAACATGAATTTCCGCTACATGATGAGTCAGGTGGAGGTGAACGTCACTTCAAGTGATCCCTCGGATGACGATTATGTAAACCTTACCTACTGTGAGGTGGAACTTCTGAATGTGGGTACCGCCGGCGAGATAGCCCTGAGCGACCGCAGCGCCACGGTAACGACCGATGGCCAGACATATGCAATGAGCAATGTCGGCACCAGCAGCGTACACTATCATGACGCCATGATACCGCAGACTCTGGTCAATGCCGACAGCAGTAACAAGGTGAGATTCCGTATCACAGTGTATAAGGATGACACTCATACCGAAAGGGATATCTATTATGCCGATGTGGCTCCCATCAAGGTGAGAGTCGCAGGTGCCCTGACATCGGCCCCTGTTAACGCATGGGAGTCAGGCGTACACTACGTGTATAACCTCAAGATCACCAAAACTGAGATTAAGACGACCGCAACCCTTACTGACTGGACTACTGTCGAGGCAAGTGAGGATGTTTGGTTCTGAAAAAGACTGATAAAATGACATTCAAGAAGTATATAGCTCTTTCTGTTTCAGCCTTGCTTCTGGCCGGCTGCAGCGGTGACGGTACCGGTATCGTCACTCCGCAGGAGAGTTTGCCGCTGGTTCTGCAACCCACGTTGTCGGGCGGCAGGATCGTGACACGAGCCGTGGGCGGTGAGTTTGAGGCCGATGACGAGCTGCTGTGTTATGTCCGTCACGTCATTGACGACGGCGGAGATTACAACAGTGTGCATGACAAGTTGGTTACCGTCATAAACGGTCAGCCTACCGAGCCTCTCTATTGGGATGATTTCAGCAACTCCGCAACAGCTTCGACCGACCTTCGTTCAGCTGGTCACGGTCTGCATACTTTCTACGGTTATTGTTATAACGGAGGCACACCGTCAACCACTCTGAATCAGGCTACCGGCGTTCTGGGATGGACGACATCCGCCGACCAGCGTTCGGCCAGCACCCTGAAGGCGAATGACCTGCTGTGGTCTCCCAGTCAGACGATGGTTACATACAACCACGCCCGTAACGCACACGGCACGCTGACCGTTCCCTACAGTCATGCCATGAGCAAGTTCACCATAGTACTGGTAGCAGGCGATGGCTTTGTGGCCAGTGACCTGACAAGTGCGACTGTAACCCTGAGCGGAATGAACCTGACCGGTACATTCACTGCAACCACCGGTGCTGTGTCAGCCAGCGGTACCACAACCGTAAAGATGTATGCAGGTGCGTCATCAACTACCGCGCAGAGCCTGCCTTGCCGTTCATATGAGGCAGTATCAGTGCCCAAGGTAGCCCTGACATCAGGAAACCTTCTGGCCGATGCCGTCAAAGTAGGCGGCAATAACTACCGCATCGTTTTGACCGATGACATCATCTCAGCCTGGTCAACAGAACTCGTAGCCGGCAAGAGCAAGAGCGGTGTGAACTACAAGCTGACCGTAGTGCTGAACAAGCAGGAGATAGAGTTTATTGCAACACTTGCCGACTGGACCGATGTAAGCGCATCGGGCACAGGACTGATCAACTTCAGTGCCGATGTCAAGACCATCGACAAGAACAATGCCGCCGCCATCACCACAGGCAACTCGTTCTCTCTGTGGATGACACAGAACCTGAGCAGTGTAGGTTCCATCGCTACCACATCGGAGTTTGACGGAACCAAGTTCGTGAATACTCCCGCCATCTACTGGCCCAACGGCTCGGACAGCTATTACTTCCGTGCTCTGGCTCAGAAGACCGACCTCAAGACACTTGACGCCGTTACGACAAATGACGTAAGTCAGGGAACCGACCTGTTGTGGGGAACCACATCGGCCCATGTCGGAACCGAGGAGGATGGTAATACCACTCATAACTACGCTGCAGGCGCCGCCATCAATCCCCGTACGGGTGATGTGCCCCTTACCTTCAGCCACGTTATGAGCAATGTGGTCATCAACCTGGAGACAAGCTCCGATGCAAGTGCAGTTGACCTGACCGGTGCCAAGGTATCACTGACCAACCTTTACAATGACGGAACAGTGGATATCGCTACAGGTGAAGTAACCGTAGGCAGCACCAAGGCCGCAAGACCGGTCGATGAGGTGACCGTCTTTGACAACCTTATCATGGTGCCCCAGACGCTTGCCGACGATGCAAGACTGATAGTCGAGCTTGCCGACGGTACCACATACTCTCTGAAACTGAATGAGTGCGTTGACGGCAGTTCCGATCCCGTCCGGGAGTGGGAGAGCGGTCAGCGTTACACCTATACCATAAGTGTAAAGAAGGAAGAGATAAAGTTCCGTGCATTGGTAAACGACTGGGTGGCAAAAACCGGAAGCGGCAATGCAACGCTTGATTGGGATTAAGATGAGAAAAGGTCTGTTTTACATAGCCATAGCAGCGGTCCTGTGCGGATGCTCCGGACAGGATGTGTTTGACTCCCCGGCGGAGCGTTCGGGCCGTATGCCTGTGCTCTTCTCGGTGGGCAGCACGGAGGCTGTCGTGACCCGTTCATCGGCCCAGTACATGCCCCGTAACGGCCGTTTTGTCTGCTCCATGTTCTTCCATGCAGGAGCCACCGACACCAACGATTCCCCGTTCTATGCCGATGCCCCCGCATCGGACATAAGCATGACCACCACATGGCTCAAGGTCAACAACTCCACCGGAAACGCCGTTTACTGGAACCGTCTGTATGATAATGCCGTTACGACCGATATGTATGGTTTTGACGAGACAGCCAAGTGTTTCTACTGGCAGAACCGTAAGAACCACGTCTTTCTGGCACTTGCCGACAACAACAAACTGGACAGCGATGACGGGTCTGATACGGGAACCCTCAAGGTCTATCCCGATGTGACGGTCAAGAACCGCAACAAGTACATGCTGGCCTATGACCTGACCAGGGGTGAGAAGACCGCCATGACAGAGCAGCCGGATCCCATCCAGGCGCTGGAGACGGCACATCCGCAGGGTTCGACACCGGAGGCCAACAGGGTAAGGCTGTTTTTCAGACATCAGTTCTCACAGATACAGGTCAACCTCAAGAACTCCAAGGATGCATCGGTCGAGATTGACGAGAGCCTTATCGAGAAGGTGGAGCTGCTTGGAGTGGCTGAGACTGCGTATGTGGCATATTGCATAGAACCGGACGGCACGGTACCCGCTACGGTTGCCGAGACCGTGAATGTGGACGATCCCAAGTATGCGGGCACCAAGAAGGATAATCCTTACGGCTCCTGTTTCAATATGTTTGTCCGCAGCACCCCGGCTACCGGTTACCTGAAGTCATTCGAGTGCATTGCGTTCGGTACGCTGCAGGGCATACGCATAACCTGGAAGGAGTCACATGAGGAGAATGCCGTAAAGCACGTGGCTACGTTCAAGGGACTGGATGCCGCACACAAGAAACTGACAAGCGGCAGGAAATACATCTACAATATGGAACTGCGCCGCAGCCTTATTGCCCAGGTGACCGCACAGGTGGCACCGTGGGAGGTCGATGATACCGATTATCAGGCCGACGGCACCATCCAAAACTAAGAGTTGAGAAATGAATAAGAGCTGCATATTCAATTTGACAGGTTGGCTTATGACGGCTTGCCTCATGCTGCCCCTCTCGGGCTGCTCAGACAAGCTTTCAGGAGGCGCTGACGGTACGGAGAGCGTACTGTTCACCACCTCGCTTCCGGGAGCCTTGACCACCCGTTCCGCCATGTCCGATTGGCAGGAGCAGATGGATGCCTACAAGGCTGTCAGTGAGGCCTATGAATTCACTGTAGGCATGTACGAGTCCGGAACACTGGTGGCAGAGGGCGTCTATCAGCCTAAAGCCGGTGATACTGACGGAACCCTGGTCTGCAAGACCGGCACAACACCTCTGTACTGGCCCAATACCACCACAGCTTACGGATTCAAGGCTGTAGCAGGTACCGATGTCCTGTCGGATGACCAGACCACTCAGAAAAATTGGCTGCTTCAGGACCGTCTTGAAGGATACGGATATATAAGCCGTTGGGAGGGCGATGAGGATACCGGCAGTCCTGTCGATGACCTTGATGTGCTCAACTACCGTACCGCAAAACAGTGGAGACAGCAGAATATAGCCGCCGGCCTGGTGAGCAATGAGGAGGATTACCGCAAGATTCCCCTTTACATGCAGCACAAACGCTCACTCATTACAGTCATACTCAAGGCCGGTGAGGGCGTAAGCCGCGAGGCCATAGGATTTGATGTGGCCCATCTGGACTTGAGTACTAAGATCTGTTCCTATACCGTCGATGCAGGCTCCAACAAGGAGGTCAAGGAGATAACACCTCTGGCAAGTGAGGCCTTCATTGATTATGATGCAGACCGTAACGGACCTGCCCAGAGCCATGTGAGCACCACCCGTTATGATGCCATCGTGGATCCTTATGACTACTCGGCAAGTGCCCTTGAGGATGTCATAGCCAAGATAACATTGTCTGGACAGCACTACTCCTTCTATGCGTCGAGCGATTTCAAGTTTGACGATCCCGTGGAGAGCAACAACGCCAGCTACAACCTGGAGCCGGGCAAGCATCTTACCATCACGGTCACCCTGAGCCGTGACAGCCGCAAGATACTTATGACAGCCTACATCGAGGACTGGACCGAGGATGTGACCACCACCATATGTGATGACTACGGCAATGCCGGTGAGCCCATACGTATCAAGACACGTCAGGAGCTGATTGATTTCCTGAGCAGCGACAGCAAGAACAAGGCCGGTAATGTGGCACTTGTCACTAATGATATAGACCTGGAGGACTGGGATTCCGGTTATGACCTCTACTGCACCCTCAATCTTGGAGGCTGCACGCTCCTGAGCGATTACCGTTTCATAAACCGAATGGAGGATGTGGCCAGCCTTCTTAACGGAACCATCCAGATAGGAGGTTCGGTCGATGCCGCCGTTGCAGCCCAGAACTACGGAATAATCGAGGGCGTACGTGTGACAGCCCGTGAGAACAGCCCTGCCTTGGCTACCGTAGCAGGAGCGGTGATTGAGAACCACGGTACGGTGACCGGATGCAGCTCATCACTCAAGGTGTCGGGCAGTTCGGCACAGTATGTGGGAGGTATCGCTGCCGTATCACTCTCTTTGGATAACCATTCGGCCGTGATTGACGGCTGCACCGTGACCAACCGAGTAAGCGGCGGTTCATGCGGCGGCGGTATTGTAGGACAGGCCAACGGCTATGTCACGAACAACACGTTCGAGTATGGTATCACACTGCTCCAGGACAAGTCTACCCATAAGAACGTCGTGGGTGCCAGGAGTCTGGCCCATGAGCTCCACGCCGAGAACAACGCATGGCCTACAGTTGATGACGATTATGACCTTATCAACGCCACCGATACCGAGAATCGCTATTCAGGTATCATAGACAGTGAAGATGAACTGACGGCATCGACCGGAAGCACCTATAACATTGAGAGCAGACGTTACCGTCTGGCCTGCGATATAACGGTATCTGCAACTGCAGGTGACGTGGCCTATGAGCTTGACGGCAACGAACACCAGATATCGACTAACTCCATGCTGTTCAATGCAGTCACAGGCCGTATCCATGACCTGACTGTATACGTCAATGACAACCTTATCGCCACTCCGCTTCCGTCGGCTACCGACGGTATCGCTCCGTTGGCCTTTGAGGTGGGCGGAGAGCAGGCCGAGTTGCGTAATATACGTGTAAAGATGGCCCAGGACACATATATTCAGGCTGCCAACCCGGCAGGCGTGGTGGTATGGGCATGGGGAGGCGCCACGATTGCCGGATGTGAGGTCAAGGCCGATATAAGGGCCTACATGGAAAATAACCTGACCCAGGGACGTAAGTTTGCCGGAGGTATAGTCTCAACTGTCTCAAAGGCGACCGTCACCCAGTGTATATTCCACTCCATCAGCAGCACGCTCACCGGTACCCCGTCTACGATCATCTATTACGGCGGTATAGTGGGTGGTATAGAGAAGAAGAACGAAACCAGTGACGTCCCGGAACTTACCGTGACTGACTGCACCTGCTTTGAGACCCTGCCTAACGACGCCTATCACGGCGGCATACTGGGCAACTCCCTGCTTAAGACCGGCCTGTCGGCCACTAAGGACTGCCAGGGTAACTGGTGGCCCAGCGACTGCAGCGGAGTAGGTAAGTACACTGGCGATATTGAGAGTAACATAGGTAAACGCAACGGCGTTACCCCGTCTGAAAAACAATTCTGATGATGAATACGACAAAGAGATATCTGCTTGCCGTTTGCTGTACGATTGTTATGGCAGCATGCTCACAGTCTGATGCTCCTGTCACGTATCCTGACGATACTGACATAATACATGTGGGTTCAGTGAGCGCCGGCAATATGACCACCAGGGCCGATGCCGAACCGACCGGTCAGGCAGCCGAGACCATTCCATGGCTCAAGGAGGTCCTGGCATCGGGTATAGACATGACCTACCAGCACGAGTCAGGCAGCCGTAAGGCCCGTCTTAAGCTGGAGGTTGACGGCGGCGGTAATATCCGTACGTCGGAGGGAGGTATTACCATATACAGCCTTAATACCTACGACTCACAGGACAACCTGACATCGGTCCCCGCCAGATGGCTGGGAAACGGAGCCCATACCTTCCAGGGTGTCTATATCCCTGACGGACTCAGGCAGCAGAATCAGCAGCAGGACTATACCGATCTTGTCCGATACACAGCCGTTCCTCCCCAGGCCGATATCCAGGCTACGGTAGGTTTCGTGACGATCCCGTTCCAGCACCGTCTGGCCCGTGTCCTTGCTTACGTCTTGATTGAGGAGAGTATGGAAGCCAGCCTTAAGGGTTATGATCCGCAGAACTATGATCCGGAGGCTACCATGCTGCGTTTCTGCAATGTAAAGACTCTGGATTACGTATCGGCCTCAGGTAATCCTGTATGGAAGGAGGAGCGAAAGGTCATCCCTCATTATCTGGGTGAGGAGACCGTACGTGTATATGAGAGCAAGTCCAACGGCAAACTGATATTCCCCACTGACGATGCGTGGGAATCGGCCGACAATGACTATAGAAGCAAAGGTGAGAACAGCCTCTATACTTATACCGACTACGCGAATGCCCCTTGCTATGACATCATAGTAAGACCTACGTATACCGAGCCCGAGACAGCCATGTATGACGAGTCCATCGTGACCGATGAGGGTGAGAACAGGATCGTTTTCGAGCTCACTCTTGACAACGACCTGGTATATGAGAAACGGTTCGCCTTTGACCTTAACGCCAATGACGAGACGGTGGTTTATCTGCGTGTGGCTCCCGAGAGGATCGACTACAACAGCACCGGCTCACGCCTGTGGATTGAGGGAGTCTACCATGACGACTATTACGGTGTCAACAACAGGAACGGAAATACACTCTCCCTGGCCGGAAGCGGCTGGCAGCGTGCCTATACCAACAGCACCTTTGACAGCGGTGTAACTGACGGCCATTACTACAATGCCGACCCCGAGGATGAGGAGGCCCAGTATGTGAGTGACGCCAAGTTCATCAGCATGCTCAAGGAGGCTACCCCGGGCGGTGCGCATCACGGTGACTACTTTATCCTTAAGGATGACATTACCATAGATGTATCGGAGTTCAGTGAGGATTTTGTCTTTACCGGACATCTTGATGCCCTTGATCACACCATTACCCTTACAGGCGTGACAGCCCAGCGTGACTGGCTCTTTGCCGGTTTGAACGGCACCTATCGCACGGCCCAGGAGGATGATGCTCAGGCAGTCTGGGAGGCCAACGTCCACCTTGAGAACGGCAAGTGGGTACCCACCTCAGGCTGGCGTGCCGAGACCGTGAACGTGAGGACACAGGGCGGAAAGCTCTTTAAGGAGGGTGGAGTGATAACCGGAAATGTAAGTAACTGTTGGAATGGGACGCAGCGTCTGTCGGACAGCAAACCTTCCATTCCTGAATATTAAAGACCGGATATGAAGTTCAGAAACATTATATATCTGTTTTGTGCCGTTGCTCTTACAGCCTGTTCAAACTATGAATCAGGCATGCCGGATGATGAACGTCCGTATGATCTGATTGGCCGAAAGGTAAGTTTTGAAGCTTCTCTGGCACAGCAATTCCAGACCCGTGTGACCATGCATCATGACGGCTCGTTCAACGAGGGTGACCAGATGCGTATATTCCGTCAGTATTCCACAGGTTCCGGCGGTTCGGTCTTTGACGAGAGCACCGAGGCATTCCGTACCTATTACCTTAAGATGGATTATGCTGCGGGAACGACCGTATCACTCCATTCGGACTGGTTCCCCAAAGATGGCAAACTCAAATCCGACGACCCTGGACTGGAACCGACGGTCCAGACCGAGGCTGACTCGCTGGTTTGGGAGAACGGCCGCACTGTACGTTTCCGCGCATGGGGACGCAGCAATCTCTCGGGTGCGATTGATAAAGGGACAAGGGAGAGCTACTATCCTGACTACACCGTATCGGACTGGGTAACCGTATCGGGTCCCACATATAACATACCTCTTACCATGCGTCATATCTCATGCAGGATAGGCCTCACATGCAAGCCCGGTAACGAGTTTGCAGGTGCCGTGATATGTACGAACTGGGAGGATTACAAGCGTCCGGACAATGCCGATACCCGGGCTCATGATGACGATGAGATGGCCAAGACCGATGAACAGGCCCGTGAGGAGTGCGCACAGGTTTTGGCCGTTTACAACCGTATGTGCATGCCGGCGGGAGTTGATGACCATACGTTCCTCCTTACCGCCATGACCAAGGACCTTTATAATGACGATAACACGGATTTCATGAATCTGGAGCGTTACGGTGTCAGTGACGGAATCGTCAAGATAGGAACCAAGAGTGCCGATTATATTGCAGAGAACGTCCAGCATCCTGTGTTCAACAGCAATGACGGACGCCTCTATATGATGTCCATCCCCTTTGACATGAGCAGTACCGGGCTGGGTCAGGAGCTTACGCTGCCTGCTTGCACACGTTTCAAGGTATGGCTTTATGACGTCAATGACGGTGATAAGGCTTCGACTCCGGGCACCGAGGGCTCATGGCATATATTTGCGCTGAGTGACATCCGGAATGAAGGCGGGGAGATAGCCTTCCCTGACGGACTTGACCTCAAGGCCGGTTACAGCTATCTTTTCAGCGTGGGTTATCACTACGACCATCTCACCATAACCGCTACAGACAGTTTCTCATGGACAGAGCAGGATTTGGGAACCGATAATGCCGCTGATGAGGCACATCAGCAGGAGGAACTGGATTTCAGATGGTGGACATCGGCCTACAGGGCTGCCGCCGTGACCGCTATGGGAGGCGGTGAGTTCTTCCCCTCATTCAGCGTAAGCAACCAGAAGGAGTTCATCACATTCATCAAGCTGGTGAACGGAACGGCTGCCGGCCGTATGAGCGGACTTACCCGCGGCAATGTACGTAAGGATGCCCAGGGACATGAGATAAAGGATGAGGACGGATTCGAGACCTATTGGTGGATATTCGATGACGGCAGCGGCAATACCGTTGAGGTTACCCGTGAGGAGGCCGAGGATCTGGGTTATGTATTCTATCCCCATTTCTATCCTACGGTTTCAACACAGGCAGCCCATATCACTGAAGACTATATATCGGGCCCCATAGATTTCTTTGACCCCGATTACGGAAGCCATTTTGACGTGAACCTGACTCAGGACCTGGACCTTTATGACTGGGAACTGCCGGGCATCGGCCAGGGCAAGACCGTATTCAGCGGAAACTTTAAGGGTAACGGCCATAAACTCACCAACCTCAACATGCAGAACGGTTACCTGTTCGAGCATGTCATGGACGGAGCGGTCAGCAACCTCAGGATTGAGAGCACACATGATATAACCCTGATCGGAACCTCCGTACCGGACGGACCGCTGGGATGGGGATGCTACATATCGGGCATATCGCTTATGTGCAACAGCCGCGGCTGCTCCATTGCCGATACTCTGAAGGGCACCAGTTACGTAGTAGGTTGCATTCACGTGGGTAATGCCGGCGGACCTCTGGTAGGTGTGGCCGATAACCTTACAATGTTGGGATGCATGCAGGCTGCGGCCGGAATACCGTCGGGTACCGGAGCACTGCTGGGCGCATACGGAGCCGGAGCTGAGTCTTCGTTCTTTGCTCCGCTTAAGGGACATGACATAGAGTGGGGCTCGTTCATGTGCAACTACTACGATACGGAGAAGTCACCCAATACGAACGCTGTTGGAACGGTTCAGGATGCATATGGTCCCAGACAGTACATACGAGGCGGCAAGTCACACGTGCTGAAAGCCAAGAATGACTACCTGATCGGTCCTGATGAAGATTATTATTCCATGACGGCCAACATGCGTAAGGAGATATACGGACTGGCTCCCTGGAAGGCCATGAACTATGCCATATCACAGTACAACGCAACCGAGGCAGGAGCCAAATACCCGTGCCAGATGCATTATGAGGAATCGACAGTGGGTTATGTGCACCTCTATCCGGAGTTGAAGACAGGTGTCATGGCGGTTGAGGAGAGTTGGAACCCGCTCATACAGAACAATTGACAGAGACAGTTATGAAAATATACCGTATAATACCTTTGGCTTCCCTTCTGCTTCTGGCAGGCTGCTCTGAGAACGAGCCGCTCCGTGAGCAGGGAACGCTCTCGTTCTCCACATCGGTCGAGAATTTTGAGGGTGAGATAGCCACCCGCACCAACTTTGCGGGCAACGCCTTTGAGGACGGTGACAGGATAAAACTCAAGATAATCTGCCCGTTCTCGTCACATACGGAGTTCGGCGAGACCACTTACGGCTACAGCTTTGATGCGTTCTGGCTGCTTAAGTGGCACACGGGAGAGTGGGCTACGCTCACGGCTCAGGACGGGTTTGACATAGACGGAGACTACAGCCCGTCGGCATCGCCCGATGTCTACGGCCGTTATGAGGCACAGCAGACTCCCTATGTCTATACCGCCCAGACCTGGAGCGAGGAGCAGATATTCATAGCCGGCAGCGGCACCCGCGTGGAGCAGTACAGCTACGTGTTCCATGCCGACCAGACCCGTGAGGCCGATTATAAGGCATCGGACCTGCTTTGGGCACAGACCATACAGCAGACCGGTTCCTATAACGTGCATCTGAGTTTCAGGCATGTCATGTCGGCCCTGATGATAACTGTCAATGATAATATCGGACTGTCCGATGATGCCATACTCACGCTTGAGGGAATGCCCGATATAGACCAGGCTGAGGTGATTGTGGGCGATTATTACGCTGCCGCCAGCAAGGTGAACTCCCATGAGTACGGTTACCGCAGCAAGCACTCCTGCTCAAAGGAGCAGAACGGAAAGATTCTGGGAATTGCCGTAGTAAGTGACTCTCAGCACAAAACGCTGGTCAAGCCCCTTGACGAGATTGGACAGAATACGACTTATAAGGCCTGCAACGTGGGCTCCAAGACCTATCGTCTGATCGTGCCGCCCTGTACGCTCGGCAGTAAGGCTACCGTCTGGGTACGTGACGGCGAGACCCGTTACAGCATGGAACTGGACCAGACGGCTTTTGAGCCGGGTAAGCTGTATAAGGTTACCATGCAGATAAACTAAGGAATGATGAAAGAGTTGAATATGAATAAGATATGGCTCCTGCTGGGCTTTGGAATCCTTCTCGGGTCCTGCAGTCAGGATGATAAGCTCTCCGGGATTTCCGGACCTGAAATCCGTGGTCTGGTTGCCACTATTGACGACGGCATGGGTACGCGTGCATCGGCCCCGGCAAAGGTCAGTGTGGGCCGTACGGAATTTGCGGCCGATGACAAGTTGGTGTTCACCACCATAAAGCGCACCGTCATGCCTCTGGAAGCCTTCACATACAGCGATGTAAGGTATTATTTCTACGAGGGTCTGAGTTGGGAGCGTACCGAGGGCAATCTTCCTGAAAAGATATACTGGACCGATGCTTCATCGGACCATACTTTTATAGGCTACAGCCTGCCTAAGGAGGGGTATCATTGGACCGCAAACGGTGACGGCACCTATGCGGGCGAGTTGGGCTACGGTCTGACGGAACTGGATTACACGCCAGGTAACAGCGCTATGGCGAGTGAGGACCTTCTCCTGAACTATGATACCGAGACGGTTGCCGAGACCGGCGGACTGTCGACCAAGGTCTCATTCTACCATGCCATGAGCAGTGTCTGCGTGGTGGTCAACCTCAAGGATTTTGCAGCCAGCTCAAGCGCTGTCGATACCAAGGTCACCGTGAGTGACATGGTGCTGCGCGCACAGCCCGCCAAATACACATGGGGCGGTGACAGCCGTAAGCTCAAGGTGCTGGACCTGAATAACGCGGAGCAGATTACCAAAGACCTGCGTCTGTGGTGCAAGAACCCTCAGGGAGAGGGTACGGCGCAGAGCAAGACCTTTACTTTCTACGGCATTACCACACCGCAGGATGAGCTGTTCCATGACGTAAACGGAAACGACCAGCCTCTGGAATTCTCGTTTACCGTTACCTATCCCGATCCCATGAACCCAAGCGGCGATCCTCTGGTAAAGGTCTATAAAGGTGCTTTCAGCAGGACGGTGAATCTCTATTCGGGTTACTGCACCACTCTCAATATCTCGCTTAACCATAGGGACGAGCAGATGTTCCTGGGCGTGGAATATAATGACTGGAACTTTGTATCGACCCCCAACCTGGGTGAGTTGCGCAAGAAATCCACCTTTATGGACATAAACAGTCCGGTTACCACCCATGACATGGCCCTGGCCACTCTCGATGACGCCACATGGCTTTACATTGACGGTGATGTGATAAAGGATATCTACGGCAATGACGGCTCCGAGGAGCACCCGTACAGGATTTCATCGTCGTTGCAGCTGCTCTCGCTGGCCAAGGAGGTCGCCGGCGGAATGTCATTCAGGGGCAAATACATAAGGCAGGATGCCGATATCACCATGCAGGCCGCATCGACCAAAACCATATTGGAGGACAGCCAGTCAAGCCAGAGTCCTGTCAGCTGGATCGGTATAGGCGATGCCGTTCATCCGTTTGAGGGAACCTATCTGGGTGACAACCGTTATGTGAACCGTCTGTACGGCAAGCCTCTGTTTGCCGCTCTTGGTGAGGATGCAGTGGTAAACCGGCTGCAGATAACCACTATCGGCACCATATCCGGTGGCGGTGCGCTTACCGACAGCAACGCCGGCCTGATTGGAGGTTGCAGGATTGATGGTGATGTTACCAGCAGCGAGGGCGCGCTTGCAGGCACCAACAGCGGTATAATATACGCCTGCTGCCATACGGGTATGACCCGTGGCACGGCCGGACTGATAGGTACTAATACCGGTAGCGTGATAGGCTGCTATCAGGCCGGTGAGGTTGATGGCGGCACAGCTTACAGCATCGCTGCCGTCAACAGCGGACAGATAGACTGCCCTCAGCCGCAGTCCCTCTATGAGATGCAGCAGGAGTCATTCTCCGAGTCTCTGAACCAGAAGCTGGAGGCTTGGTACACCGTCAACCCCACAGTTGAGCAGTTCACGTTCGTACACTCCACCGCCAGCTTCCCGCAGGTCACTTTTTAACAATAGGGACGGTTCCTAATGTTATAGTTTTTGCAAAACTGCAACATTAGGAACCGTCCCTACTGTTGCAGTTTTACTTGCCGATGCAGAATCTAATATCTGCAAATATAATGTGGTGATAATCAACGACATAACATTACTTTAGAGGAGCAAAAGTTATCTCGAGGGACGTTTGAGGGACAGAAAATTGGCAAGAATCTGCAAATGAAGTTGCCGCCAAAAAAAGAAAAAGCAAACATCTGAAAATATGGCGATGCGTTTCTTTGCCAATTCACATTTGTTAACACGGATTTTTGCACATTCTTGCATTCGCTGTGAAGCGAGTGCATTTGTGCTTCAATCGCTGTCCCTCCAAATAGCCTTTTCATGCTCATTTTTTTTCAGTTCTTTGCAGATGTTTATATTATAACGTAAAATCGAGCCTTTTTATTGCCTTGAAGCACAGTTTAACGTCTGTCCCTCGGGGGACACTGTTCTGGTGTAATCTGTCCCTTTTTGTCCCTCAATCCCATGACGATATAATTTGCCTGAATAAAAGGTTTAGTTTAGGTTATGAATATTTAATATAGGGATAAACTAAACCGAGCCTTATTCAATTAAACCGAGTTTAGCATCTTTCTTTTTTGGACGGCGAAAGATAATTATATCCTCAGATACCTTCGTGCGCGTATGCGTGTGTAATTAATGTCTGCCGTTTCTGCTTTCGGGAGTTGATGAAATTAGGTTGCAAAGGTAACTGTTGTTCCTTCATCTACCCAAGGTGATCCATTGGTATGACTCAAAATCTCCACACCATTTGGGTAGTATTTGGAGCCATAACCTTGTGCTGATGGTCACAACACCTTGTGAAGCAACATAATTTCTAATCACTCCCGAAAGTAGAGAAATCTACAATAGGGAAATAAAAAACATCGAGATTATGGCAAATCAAGCAACAACCACCTACAAGGTGACAGGCACACGCAAGGCTGTGAACGACCTGTGGAGCACACTCCGAAAGATGGAGGTGAACAGTAAGAACATCTGGCTATACCAGTTAGCAGAGCACTACGGCATTGACTACGAAACAAAGCAAATCAGTGTTCGTGGTCACATCTATTGGGCAGAGTATGAGGAAGACCCAGCCAGCGACTACTATCTGCTGTCGTTTGAGACTGAAACAGCATGGGATGCTTGCAACGAGTTATTCGAGGAGATTAACCATCTGCTATGGGATGAACTCTCAATCTCATACAGAGTCTGTGAATGTGGCTGTGAGGTCTATTATGTGCATGATGAAGGCGACTTTTTCCCTGAAGAGGTAGCAGTCAGTTCCAGCGGAGAACCATTTGAGGATGCTTGTGATGACATCTACACCACACTCAAAGATGCTATCAATGTTTGGTGTGAGAAAATGCACATCGAGCAAGGTGAGCGAACTGATGAGGAAATGATGAACTTCATCAATGAGTATGAGTATGACGATGATGACACCTACTTCTACATCCGTCAATTTACCTTTGAATAACTAACCAGCGGTGGTATGCTGTCGCATCCGATGGCATACCATCGCATAATACATACAACTATGTACACAGATGAAGATAACAGCACCGATTTGATTGGAGCCTTTTGTGAACTCCTATTCCCATGGAAAGGTCACAGCAACGGCATCATCGTTGATGACTATGGTACTGAATGGCTGGTTAAGTTGACCAACGGCAAAGAAGTCCCTGTTTATAAAGATGAAGTTTTCATAGTATAGATTTAAGAGAGTCTATTGTTGCATTTGACATTTGGGCTCTCTTTCTTTTGGTCGGCAAGAAACTGTTATAACACTGATGATTTGTAATCTACAGTACATCGGATAAAAATATAAATTCGGCAACAAAACATGTTTATTGCCGAATTTATATAACCGTACAAAACAACCACACTTATATCTGATTGTAGTCTGTTTGTACATGATTGTGTTATAAGCCTTGATTTAGTCAAGGAGTGAGTTCAGCCAGTTCCATGATGTCTAACATCTTGAACAGGACTCCATCAATAGAAGAATGCCAGCTTTGATGATAGTGACCGTAATACCAATGTGTGAGTGTTTCGGTCTCTGCTCTCAATTTGGTGTAGATAGCATCCATTGTATCACGTTCCCTCTGTACGTCATCTAACAGACTATTATCATAGATTGCCCATTGCAATAATCCATCTTTGTTCTGTAGTTCACAGAAAGATGGGGCTGTATGCGTCACGACTGTATCTATCTTATACAAATTGGTTATTTCAGACAGTACATCATTATTAAAGACAGGAGCTTCATTCTGCCAATAATAGTTAGGTGAAAGAAGTTCGTCATCTAAAGAGTTATGGCTGTACCTATGTGCCTTTCTTTGATTGTGCTCCCACGCATCTATTCTTGGCTGACGGTCAACAGATATTGCTCCACCTACACAGAGTATAGTGTGACCATTGGCTTTGACTACAGAGTAGTCTGGAATGCAGGTAAACCTTTTATGCCGGAATGTCTTTCCGTCAAAGTATTCTGGATTGTCATGATTGCCACGGATGAAAAGAAACCAATTGTTGGATTCGTTTACTTGCCTGGCATTGCGCTTGACAATATTCTCATAGTACCCTTTTCTCTCAAAGCCAAAGCCACAATCTCCAGCCACGATGACCAGAGTATCTTTCATCTGATATTGGACACAAACTTTATTCACGAGGAGATTGAAGTCCCCGTGGATGTCGCCACAGATGACAATGCTGCAGCAGTCTGGAAAATCGTATATGTTGTGATACGTTTCAGTTCTCATTATAGGAACGCCGTGTTGAAGAGGTCAAGAAGACGCTGGGCATCCAAACCTCTTAATCCTGCATTCTTGAAGAAATCTGGATTAGGCAATTCTCCTATCCTTTGATAGAAATCATTCATGTCATTTCTCAATTTATCGGGCAGCGAGAATCGAGAGTCTTGTGGCAGCATAGCTATCAGCCTGAACACATCCTTCTTATGCTTCTCGATGTCACGGCTGTCCACCTGTTCGCCTTCGGCTTTTCTGTCCAACATTTCCGTGTATGCCTTGGCTTTGAGACAAATGAGGGCTTCTGGACTTGCTACATGAATGTCGTCGATGTTCCTGCTATGCTCAATTGTAAAAGCATAGTAGTCATCATCCATCAAGATTGCTGACAGACTGGAGAGGTCTTCTCCTACACTTATGGGTTCTATGTGCGCATCGGATGGCAGGTTAAGGATTCCTGTACTGCGGGCGAACAATTCTATTTGCTTTGGATATGTCTTGTCCGCTGGATTTGTAAAGCGATAATATTCATGCTTGAACTCGTTCTCTCCCTTGCTTCGACCAGCGTAATTGGCGGATTTGATAAAATCCCATAAACGGGCTCCGAAATTTGGAGTGAGAGCTTCTACTACAAGAACAAGGTCAAGATCCTTCGTCGCACGAGGATTCATGTCCAGTTCTTCTTCAAGCAGATTGCAAGCAGCACCTCCTATGAGCACATACTTATCCTTATAATCATTGAAATATTCCTTCCAACGTTCAATTCCTGTTACCATTTCATTTCTTCAATTAAAGTATCACACTCCATTTGTATTCTTTCGTCTTCGCTGTCCTTCATGCTCAGATAGAGCGATAGCCTGTCTGCCCATTCTTCCTCAGACAGCAGGGCGGGGGAGTATTTCCATACTTCCACTTTTATGTTGCCATATTCCTTGTTCATCATGGCGGCATTCTCCTTGGCTGTAGCTTTATCTATCGCAATGACAGGAGTAGCCGGCTCCGCAAGCATTGTGTAATGTCCCATTGCAGTCTCTCCAGTCATCAAACTACCTTCTGGTTTTTTGTCTGTGAAAAGAATGCGCTCTATAGGCGATGTCATCAACGGAAGAGATTTGTTCCAAACCTCTTTCTTGCTCATCGTTATCTGAACATGTTTCTGTTTGCCTCCTGTAAGGGCTATGATGCCATTGGCCACAAGCCATCGAAGAGCGACGTTAATAGTCGGGTATGCCAAGCCTGTAAGTTCCGCTATCTCCGAAGCAGTAAGACCGTCGATTGTTCTTGTTTCAAGGTGATAGAGCACCAACATCTGGGCTACAGGTGGCATCTTCTCAGGCATTTCCTTGACCGTGTTCTTCATCTCCCTTAATATGATTAGCATACTTGGGATGAAAATGATTTTCCCTGGTACAATGAAGTCAACCTTAGCTTGGGTAAGCCGAGCTATCTGATAAGATGCAACTGATTCTAAAGCAAAGATAACAGGATGTTGGAATGCCTCTATCATCTTAGCTTGATGTTTGGCTAACTGCATTGGAGTAATGCCGTCAAGTCCTGTTGGTATCGCAATAGTGACTTGCGTTTCCATGAACTCAAGATCATAATAGCTATAACTTGTAGCAATCGCTATGGGCAACCTTTTATCCTCGCCTTTGGCGTGAGTTAGCTGCCTTGTCTTATAGCCTGTCAAGTCTTCCAGATAATCTGTTATAGTCGCTATATTATATTTCATTTTGCAAAAAATATTATGCGAGATATTTTGTGCAAAAATACATATAATATCTCAATCCGCCAAACATTTACCTCAAAAAAATGCATAATGAGGCTTTCTAAGTCTAATATTTTGCATTTTTCAATGGATTTCGTCACTTTATCCTTGCCAAAACTTCATAGATTGGCTTACTTGACCTTCTTCTTCGAGTTCATTCTTTTCCTCCTTCCTTTCCTGCTGGAGTTCTCATGCAACTGTCTTACAGATCTCTTTGTTGAACATCCCAATCGCTTTCATCTATCTTCGGTTTTTACCTTCCACTGCATTGTTTCTTTGGCATGTCGATGGGCATCCTTCGTTGACCATACTTCCTGATGAATATGAATGCTACGCTACATCTTCGTATTGTCCTTCTCCGTCTGATAACTATGACGTGCCACCAATGAGCAGTTGACTGTCGAGCATCCTCCTTATCGTATCTGTCACTGAATTGTTCTTATTCCGACTTCTTCATTTATGCCTTTTCCGGGCGAAGCGAGTCACACTTACTTTTTCCGTCGCAAAGTTAGTGCAAGCCGTATTCTGCAAGTACCAGATGCCTTATTCC
>JBGURN010000017.1:0-1926 GCA_045131955.1 Bacteroidaceae bacterium | reverse complement strand
GTTGAATGGCGTGAATTTGCCGGAGGATCCGAATTACAATGTGACGAAAGAAGCGCGTGATGGTCTATTGGTTATCTGTCCAACTGAGTTAACCATCACCACAAGCAGTGCCACGAAGGAGTATGATGGAGAAGCATTGACGGAATCAACTGTTACGATTGAAGGTCTTATCAACAATCAGTATGTAGACGAGTCTACCGTTACTGCCACAGCAACGGGTAGTCAGACTGAGGTGGGTGAGAGCGTCAACAAGTATGAAATAAACTGGGGTGATGTCAACCCTAATAACTATGTCATCACAGAGGACTTAGGCACCTTGAAGGTGACCCTCTCCTGTGCGGACACCACGTTGCAGACAGCTGAGGATGCCACCGGCTGTACGGTGGAGTACACGCCAGTCGCACCGCAGGAGAATAACGTGGCCGATGGCGCAACCTTCTCGTATAAGTTGAATGGCGGAGAAACAGTAGCATACCCAGGCTCCTCATTCGCCGCCAAAGATGGTGACAAACTCTCTTGGTCGGTTATGATCGACGGTGCGGAGTTCTCCTCCTGCGAGCAGACGATCAGGGTGGAGGATAGGACGAAGCCGGTGATCACACTCGACGCTGCAAGCGAGCCTGATGGATATGATTGGGGATGCAACCCAACCGTTATAGATCCTAAATTCACGTACTCCGACAATTGTGAGGGAACAGGGAACGTTCCAGAGGATAGTGTCACTACCAAGCAAACCACGTCAGGCTGTCAGGTGACGAAGACATGGACTGCCCACTATACGGATGGTTCCGGCAATACGGCGGATTCTGTGTCGGTGACGTATACATGGACAGAGGCCGATGAACCAACAATTGGAACCATAGAAGATGTGACGGCTACCGCAGCAGGTGGTTGTACTTATACGATGCCAGACCTTTCTACCATAGTGTTGAGTCAATCAACTGATGGATGTGGAGAAAATTTGACCTTCGTCAGCCAAAGCATAGCTGTGGGTGACGAGTACACTCAGACAAATGTAACGCAGACCATACCTGTGACGGTAACGGTGAAAGGTAGTTGTGGTTTGACTCAAACTGCGACAGTCAATGTTATTATCCCAGCCAATGACCTGGATGTGGAGGTAACTGCACCGCAGGCAGGTTGTCCAGGTGCGTCATATACATTCAATTCCTCTGTACAAGGAGGAAAGACTCCGTATGTGTATGCGTGGTCAGGTGATGCGGCTGGAACGAATGTATCGGCCATCATCGTTTCTTCTCTCGAGAAGACAAAGAATTACACTGCGAAGTTGACCGTTTCGGATGGTAATGGTTGCACGGCTAGTGATGAGAAGACGTTGACGATAGAGGATAAAACGATACCGGAGGTGACGGGTACATTTGCGGATGTGCCAGCTACGGCGAATATCGCAGCATGTAACTATATAGTGCCTGATTTGACAAGTAGTGTCAGGGCTCAGGCTTCAGATAATTGCACGGCGACGGAAGATTTGATTATTACACAATCGCCAGCTGCAGGGGATGTGATTGCGGCTACGTCGGAAGTCACTGTTATTGTGACGGACAAGTGCGGTAACGCAAATGAGTCGACTAAGATTAATGTGACCGTTCCTGCAAAACCGACGATCACAATTACTCCGAAATCAGATTCGAAGTCATATGACGGCACACCGTTGTCGGCGGTGTCCACGGATTATACTTCCACGGGTACGTTGATGGCAGGAGATGAGTTGGTGGCATCAGCCACTGAGGTTTCCATCACCAATGTGGGTACGGAGGTGACTACGATAGCCTCCGCTAAGATTATGCGTGGCGCAGAGGATGTTACTTGCTATTATGATGTGGTGAAGAAGGAGGGAGAGTTGGAGGTAACCGATGCCGAGTTCGACGTTACCTGTCCAAGCGGAGCTGCTGTTACAAAGGTTTA
>JBGURN010000016.1:0-12116 GCA_045131955.1 Bacteroidaceae bacterium | reverse complement strand
TTGATATGAGACCGATAGTTGCCAGTGAAATAAGTCTCAGTAATACATCGAAGTCTTTCCAGTGTACAGCAATGTCGTTTAAAGTCCGGATTTCCTGAAAACGCAGACCAAACAAAAGAGGTAAACTGAAAATGAATCCCGGGATGAGAGGTATGAGTGTCCGCCATCCTTTTATCCATCTTGGACGCATCACTTCAATAGGATAGTATACGGAACATGCAATTCCATAGATTCCGCCTATACATAAAACCGGGTCAAGAATGACCGTGGATTGGGTCCTTAATCCGAAAATCAATCCCAGAATGTATGACATCATGGAAAATCCGAAAAAGAAACTCATTATTGCCAGGAACGTTCGGGATCTGTCGGGTACTTCGTTGCGCTTTTTCCAGAGTATGTATCCGAAACAGAGGGATACTGTCATATTTATGGTGTTGATGAATATGAATAAAGGCGATACCATAATCGTGAAAGGTCCTATTGATGTGGGCGTAGTTAATAATTGAAAGAAAGTGCGAATTTAAAAAATTATAATATAAAATAAGTAATGTAGGCTTATTTTGTTGTGGCGGGCAAAAAAAACAGAGGGTGGCCGGACGGTCACCCTCTGTCTTATTTAGAGATCGGATTACTTCTTGAAGTCACGAACAGTGTAGTAAACCTGCTTGCGCTGGTACTCGCCGTCGAACAGGAGGGGGAAGTTGTTTGCACCCAGCCATGAGTCGCGGTCACCGAGGTTCCAGAATGTTACGCAAGAGAAGTTCTTCTTGTACTTACGCAGAACCTTGAACAGCTCGTCATACTTAGCCATCTGCAGCTGAGCGATAGAATCGGTAAGAACCTGACCCTCGCCACGGCTGAACTGGAGCTGACCGCCGGCCTCGTGGTTGATACGAACGTCGAACTCAGTGATCTGGAGGTTGTCAACCAGCTCAAGATACAGCTGGATAGCCTTCTCAAAGTCCTCGATGGTGGGGTTGTCATAGATGTTGTAGTGACCCTGCATACCGATACCGGTGATAGGAGCACCCTCACCCTGAAGCTTCTTGACCATGTTGTAGATGTAAGTTCTCTTGGCAGGAGTCCAAGCGCTGTAGTCGTTGTAGAACAGGTCAGCGGTAGGATCGGCCTCGTGAGCGAACTGGAATGCCTTGAGGATGAACTCGTCACCGCAGAGCTGATAAGCGGTTGACTGACGGAATGACTGCTCGTAAGGAACATTGGGGTCGTTGCCGTCGCTCATAGCCTCGTTAACTACGTCCCAGCAGTATACAACGTCCTTGTAACGGTTAACTACAGTGAAGATGTGAGCACGGAGTGAATCGTAGAACTCTTCCTTGGTAGCTTTGGCATACTTGGGAACCTTGGTCATCTGAGGAGCCTGAGCCTGGGCACGCTGACCCTGACGCTGGCCCTGTGCACGCTGACCCTGAGGAGCACCCTGAGGAGCACCCTGGGGACGCGGACCACCAAAACCGCCGAATCCGCCGAAACCGCCGAATCCGCCGAAACCGCCACGAGCGGGCTGCTCTACCCAAATGGTATCGCCGTTCTCGTCACGCTCTACGACCTGGTTGCCGTTCTCGTCATACTTGTTAAACATCCAGTTAGCGAACTGGCTGTGCCATACAAGGCAGTGACCACGCATCTTGATACCGTTCTCACGGCAGAAATCTGCAATGGCATCGGCCTGCTGGAAATTCCATACACCGGGCTGAGGATGAATCTCACCGGGTTTCATGCAGTTCTCAGCTGTAATGCTGTTGAATTCCTTGAGGATAACAGCTTTCTGAAGTGAATCGGTTACGTTACGGGGAGTAACGGCTACACCGATCTTGAAATAGTTCTTGTAAGCGTCCTTAAGACCGGGATCCTTGGGGCCGCAAGCACTCAGAACGATAGTCGCAATGAGGGCGATTGTTGAAAATTTCTTCATTTATTAATGATCTTAGTTGTGGTTAATTATTTGAAATTTCGTTTTTGCGCCCCAAAATTAAGCAATTATTCTGATAATGATACAGATTCTTGACTAAGCGATTCATTTTTACGGAAACCCTGCCCGTTGGATATCTGTATAAAGAATATGAATTCAAGGACTAACGATGCCCACAAGGCTATGACATCAACAAAGGCGAGCGGGAATCTGGTGGTTATTACATCCAACAGTATGGTTATGGATACCAGAAGCAGTACTGTACGCAATGGACTCTCCTTTTCGGTCTCAAAATAGAGAAACAGATACATGAACAGCATCAGGATGCCGGAGATCATGCGGAAAATTGAATTTACGTTGAGGATCTCTTTTGGGAACACTCCGTACGGCAGTCCTGTAATATTGATGTTGTCCTGTTTGAAAGCGACTACGAACAGGGTGGAGCAGACACCCATGAAAATTGTGGTCAACAGGACTCCATTACCGAAATAGCCGAATATGACGGCTGTCCTTACGTTCCTGTTCTCCTTATACTCTTCATTGAGCAGGCCCAGGAACTTGAACCAGAGAATGAAGTATACCGCATACGCTATAATGTTCAATGCGGAAAGGGATATCCCGAAAAAGGATATTGTCTCAAGGTTGAAACGGAACCCGGCCAGGCCCATGAGTCCCAACTCGCCGAATGTCACACCTGTCATCAACAAAGGGATGATCAGGTTCGCTATACCAGTTGCTTTTGCAGTTTTCTTAAAGTCCATAATTGAATAATCGGTTAAATGATAATTAGATTAGGTTGTATTCAGTTGTTTTACTGTAGTTTCTTCATCTCGTATCCCAGGCGGCACAGCTCTACGGCGGCACCAATGGAGAACATGACCTGTACGGTTCTTGCATAGACGTAGAAGGCACGTTTGCTCTGGGGCTCTATCTGTTCCTGACGTATGAATGTGACTGCGGTCTGGGCGCAGCTCTGCATGACGGCGGTTATCTGCTGTGCCTGTTTGCCCTCGGGGAGCAGACCCAGTATGTCCTTGAGAATATGGTCGTCCATGTCATCGAACCCGTTGGGCCCCAACAGTACGCTGTAGGGCTGGTCCTTGAGTCTTTTCCAGTCACGGTTCCACCAGCATGCCACAGCCATGCCTATATATCCCGCCCACGCAATGGATACGGTAGGATAGGCGGCTATCTCCTTGACTCCGTCGGCAATGTACTCCGGAGCCAGTTCCTTCCATTTCTGGTCTATATCCTCAGAGCGGAGCAGTATGCCCTCAAGCATTCCTGCATCGGTACATATACGGAGCATCTCTTTCTCCAGACGCTCCTGAAACATGGTGTAGTATAACTGATCTTCCATATAGTTGTTTTTGGTAATAGTATCAATCGAATTTCTCGCTTGGCAGACGGTACATGATACGGGCGTCACGTGCTGTCATACCGGTCGATGAATTGCCCAGGTCAGGTACGTTGAATGACTTGAGGCTGTAGTTGTAGAATCGTGAACTCTTTTGCGGCAGCACGAAAGGCTTGGTTGTGTTGCCGTCAGCGTCAATGTGGCAAAAATAGGGTTTGCCGTACTGTCCGTCGCCCCGTTTGCTGGCAAACACGAACCATTTCCCGTCCGATGACCAGCTGTGGTAGGTATCGGACTTATCGCCCTTGATGGCGTCAAGCGCATTGTCCTGACCGTTCTCAAGGTCTATTACATGCAGAGTCGACTCTGTATGATAGAGGGGGAACGTGCCATAGTCGGCCACCGTAAACATAAGCCAGCGGCCCGAGGGCGATGCCTTGGGATGGCATGCCGATCCGTTGTGGGCCGTGCCGCTCCATACAGTGTCGATATCGGTCCCTATATAACCGGTCGTGGAGTCAAAGCTAGCACGCACAATGTCGTATCGTACCTTGGTGATATCCTTGGGGAGCGGTTGTGTATCGGCTACGCAATAGTATACACAGTCGCCCTTGGCTGAGAAACAGGGGAATGTCTCAAACCTGTCGGCACGTGCCGTGTGGGGCAGGTTTATCATGCGGTTGTTGTCAAAATCGGCCACTGTAAGGTCCGATCCGGAATCATAGACCTCCATGCGGTTTCCTGCTACGGTATGGAAACTGGGCAGTATGATGTTGGTGGAGAACACTCCGAACCGGCCGGAGGGGTGAATCTCGCCGTAGACAGTGCCCGAGAGCATGCCGGGCGCGTTGAGGTTGAGCTTGCGCAGCTTACCGTCACGGTTGAGTATGGCGCCGCCTTTGGGGCCGCGTATGTAGTACATGGACAGATCGCCGCGCTGCTGTCCGTGTATGTGGCAGTTCATGCAGGAGTTATCGGTCCGTCTGTAGTCACATATGACCGTCTCGCTGAAATCCTCAATGCATCTCTCCATGATGGAGACCTCGTTGAACATCTGGTAGGAGGGCTCGATAAGACGGTAGGTGAGGTATCCGTCAATGGAATCGGGGCTCACATATATGGACCAGGAGTCACTTACCGTCTTGCCGTCAACGGTTGCCTGCGCCTCTATGCTCACCGTCTTGCCGGCGGCTTGTGATATGAATGACTTCCATTTGCGCAGTGACCATTCCACCTCAACACCTTTTATGGTAACGCTCCTGCCGTCGACAGTGAAGGTGGTGGAGGCCTTGTCCACTCCTCTCATGGCATAGTGGAAATTGAGGGGAGCTATGTTGGCGGGTATGGTCACATCCTTGTAATCGGGATAGATGACCAACGGCCCCTCGCTGCCGTCAACGGCGGTATAAGTACCCTGACTGCTGCATCCGGGCAGGGTGAGGCATATAATAATGGCGCATGCCATCGCAAGAATCCTGTTATTCATTGCCCGTTATCGTCAAGTGCGTTAGTGTAATAGTACCAGTAGGTGTTCTTATGTCTCTCGGGAACTCTCATGAAAGACTCCATTCTCTTTAATGTGGCATTCTCAATGCCGTATCTTGCAGCATTCTGCTCGCTGAGCAGGTCGTTCTGGCTGAGCCATATGAGTACAGCTTCCTGATAGATGTGAGCGTTTACAGGCCAGGGATCGTAATCCTTCATGAAACCGTCCAGGTCATAGCTCATAAGGTCGTAGCAGAGCAGATAGTTGCGGGCCAGCATGTTGGTGGGGTTGGCCTCAAGCAGTCCGTGCAGTATGGCCGGGATCTCATTGGAGTGATGCACAAAGTCAGTCTGTGCCAGTTTGGAGCGGACCTGCGCCAGTCCGGACGTGACAGCCTGGCTCTGGTATTCGGGCATCATGCTCAGTGCCCATTTACGGTAGAACGCAGTCTTGCTCAGGAGGTTGAGATATTTAATGGCCGATGCATCCTGACCCGATATGAGGTTGACCTGAGCCAGACGCAGTATATAACGTGCACCGGTATGTTTGGGCGATGCCTGCAGCGCGATGATGGCGCTCTGCTCGGCTATGGTCATGCAACCCAGATGGAACCATGCCTCGCCGGCCAGGGTGTTGGAGAATATGGATCTCTCGGTCGATACGCGGAGCAGGAGAGAGGTCTCGTCACCCTGTGAGTGGTCAAACAGAGCCTGTCCCAGGTCACCCTTCATGGCGTGGGCCAGATTGTAGCAGTAGCTTGCCTCGACCATATAGAGGTCTTTCCGGGAGAGTTTGAGAACCTCATCCCATCTCTCGCGGGCCACCTCGGAATCAAGTCCTATAACCCTGTCATATCCTATCTGGGGAATGCCCCATGCCCTGCCGTAATACTTATGGAAAGGTGTACCCAGGGTCCAGATTCCCAGTACAAGTGCCGCAAAAACCACGACATAACGGCTCCATACCTTTTTCATGCTGAGAACGGCCAGTACAATAAGCAGGTAACCCAGCATGACCACCGTGTAGCGTGTTATGTAAAGGTTATCGGTCTCCCTTAGGAAAGACCATACGAACATAAGGGCCGATAAGGCCAGCGACAGGCGGGGGCTCAGTGCCTTGCGGCAAATACGGTAGGCAACCACCGCAATGGCTGTGATAAGGATAGCTACGACAATCGGACCTACTGCAGGCAGGAAGAAGAACTGCTCCAGGAAGTCACTTATGAATGCGGCCAGCCAACCGGTTTCATGGTAGGTCTGGCATATATAATCCCAGTCATAAAGGAACAGGGTCATCTGCTCACGGCGTATGAGATGGTACGGGTAAGCAAACTGAAAGAAAAGGTATGCAGCCAGTAAAGCCGTTGCGGCTATGATGCATTCTTTATGGCGGACTATGAGTTCTTTCAACCTATTCATATATAATGCAAATATGCAAAATAATGCCGAATTGGAGAAATAAAAAGAGAGTGGCGTGACGCCACTCTCTCTTTATTAGGCAGAATCGGAATTAATATCCGGGGTTCTGGTTCAGGTTCGGGTTAACGTTCAGCTCCTTGAACGGGAAGGGGAACAGCTCATGCTTGCCCTTCTTGAATCCCATACCCGGGTGAGCGTTTACGCACCAGTCAGCATCGCTCTCGTCAATAACCCATCCGTGAGGACTGTCATGTACGGCATCTCTGATCTTGATCTTCTCACCGTTTGCATCCAGAACGTAGTTACCCTGGGCATCCTTCTGATACTGGGGAGCATCAGCATCAAGCTTGGTGTCAACCAGGTTGGGCAGATACTTACCGTTGTTGGCAAGCTCTACATCAGCAATACCCCAACGAACCAGGTCCATGAAACGGGTACCCTCAAGCCAGCACTCCAGGTACTTCTCGTTCTGTACCTCGGCAAGAGTCAGAGCGGTACTTACGTGAGCAGACTGAGCGCGGTTCTGGATCAGTTTCAGCTTGTCCAGACCGTCAGCCATGTTGGTGTTGGTCTGAGCGCAGCACTCAGCGTACATAAGCAGTACCTCAGCGTAACGCATAACAACGAGGTTCCACTGTGTCTCACCGTTTGCAGCATAGTCTTCCTCACGGAACATGCGCTTCCACATGAACCAGCCGCAGTTACCGTAAACGCCGTCACCGGCCTTGATACCACGTGTGGGATCCTTCTGCTTCTCAGCGTCGGTGATAGGAGTGGTACGGGCAATGTATTCGCCGTTGGCATCCTTCTTGAGCTCACCTTTATCGAAATCAATCTCGTAAATATCACTCAGGTAAGGCATATCATAGAGAACCTCATCGTAGCTCTTGATCCAAGCCTTACGACGTGCTGAATTCACACCGTCATTGGCGATAAGAGCGTCAACGAACTTCTTGGAAGGATTGCACCAACCCCAACCATCCTTAGCCTGAGCAAGCTCTGAACCAGGGCCGTTGGGCTTGTTGATCTTGGAGAAACGCCAACCCCACAGCTGGATGAAGTTAGGCTGTGCACGCCAGTAGTAGTCGCTTACAGAAGCATCATACTTGAGGTTGAGCTCAAATATGCTCTCCTTGTTGCCACGACCTGAATAGTGGTACAGTGAGGTCATCTCATTTGAGGGAACAAGCTCATACATGTTGCTACCGATGATGTCGCTCAGTTCGTCAAGAGCGTCGTCATAGTTATTCATGAACATGAGGGCCTTGGCCTTAACAGCCTTGGCAAACTCCCTTGTGATTATGATGGTCTTGTTCTTGTCCTCCTTGGAGGTCTTGAACTTAAGGGCTCCTGATGCGATGGCGGCATCGCAGTCGTCAACAACGAACTGCAGTACAGCCTCCTGGCTGGCAGAGTTGCCCGGACGCTCGTTGGCACCGAGTACGTGGTCTACGATAGGAGGAGTTCCCCAACCTACACCGAGCAGGAAGTGCATGTAAGCACGCATAACCCTTGCCTCAGCTACGCAACGTTTTGCAGTATCTGATGAGTTATCCTTGAAATGGTCTATAACGAGGTTGCAGGCGTTGATGATCATGTAGTAAGCCTGGTATGAACCGGTTACGGTAACCTGGCTGGCATCAAGCCAGAAACCGTTGATCTGGTTACCCTCAACACCGTCAGCCTTGTTCTCACCTGCTGAGAAAATATCATCCGAAGCATATTCCCAGGGGTTCAGAAGCGGACATTCATTCCAACCGGATTCAAGATACATACTGTTGGAAAGGAATCGGCCAGCCGTATAATAAACGTTGACCAGAGCGGCCTCAGCGTCTGCATCGGTCTTGTAGTAATCCTCGATGGCAGTAACACTGTGCTGTTGAATGTTCAGCCTGTCCTCACAGCCGGAGAATATCCAGCCGGCGCAGACAGCGGTCAAAGCGATAAATATCTTTTTCATATTCTATTAGCACATTTAATGATTAAAACTCTAAGTTAAGACCGAAGATTACACTCTTTGAAGTCGGGAAGTTACCCATATCGAAACCAAGAGCGTTAGAACCAGCAGAAGCTGTCTCAGGATCCAAACCGATGTATTTTGTGAAGGTGATGAAGTTGTCCAGCATAGCGTAAGCACGCAGGTTGCTTACAGCAAACTTCTTGGAGATGCTCTTAGGCAGAGTATAACCGAGCTGGATCTGCTTGATCTTGAAGTATGAACCGTCAAATACGCTGAGGTCAGAGCTGAATGCCTCAGTGTTCCACAGGTTAGCCTTGGGGAACTTGGCGGTTGACTCATCGCCGGCCTTCTTCCAGGAGTTCTTCCAGTAGTAAGCGTATGTGTTACATGAGGGACGGTCTACGCGGAAAGCGGTAGGATAGATGTCAACACCCTGAACACCAGTACCGAATACTGACAGGTCAAAGTTCTTCCAGTTGAGGTTGATGGTGATACCGTAAGTCATGTCGGGGATACCGCTACCTATGATAACGCGGTCGCGTGTCTCATCGGGAGTTCTGGTCTCACCGGTCTTCTTTCCGTTCTCGTCATAAGTTGCGAACAGAGCATAACCCTCACTGTCGATACCGGTTGACTTGTAACCCAGATATGACCAGATAGGATAACCCTCCATGCAGACTGCAGTCAGCTTGGTTCCCTGAACGGTACGTCCGGTAAGTCTGCCGACGGTAGGCTCGAGATAGGTAACCTCGTTCTTGATGAATGATGCGTTGGCATCGATAGAGTAACCGAAGTCACCGATCTGGTCGCGCCATCCGAGTTCGATCTCAACACCCTTGTTGTTGATAGAACCGGCGTTGACTGTGGTGGTGGGGTTGATACCCTTCTCCTGGAAAGCAGGAACGCCGACCTCGATAGCGGGGCTAACCGGAACCAGAAGGTCATCGGTGTTCTTGTTGAACCAGTCGAATCCAACAGTCAGACGGTTGTTCAGGAAACGTGCGTCAAGACCTAAGTCTGTCTGTACTGAGCGCTCCCAACGCAGGTCGGGGTTGGCAAGGCCTGAAGGCAGTGAACCAAGGCTCATGACGGGTGAATCCAGGTCGTACTGATAGAATACGGTGTTCTCCAGAACAGAGGTACTGTACATGTAGTCGTGGAGCACGTTAACGTTACCGTTGACACCCCATGATGCACGGAACTTAAGGAAGCTCAGAATCTCGCGGTCGATGTTGTCTCTGATGAAGTCCTCATTGCTGATTGTCCAACCTGCTGATACAGAGGGGAAGTAACCCCAGCGAGTGTTGCCCTGAGGCAGCTTGTCGGTGTCGAATGCATCGGCACGGAAGTTACCCTGGATAGCGTACTTGTTATCGAAGGTGTAACCCAGACGACCAAAGTAAGAGAGGTTGGCGTGTCTGGTGGGCTCGTTTCTGTATGTACGTGTTGTTGACTCGTTAGAGAGAACGTTTGACAGGAAAATGTAGTTGGGAGCGTAACCCTTGAGGATATCGGGACCGGTAGCGTCGGCGTGCATGTTATCCTTGAAGTCCTCATGGAATGACATACCGGCCATAGCGGTGATCTCATTGATACCGAATGTGCGGTTAAAGTTGATGAAGTTCTCCCAAGTGTAACCGTAGTTGGTGTTTACATCGGCACTCAGAGTGTAGTTGGTAGCCTGGATTGTGGGGCTTGAGTAGTAAGGCTGAGTGTAGCTGTGGTTGGTGTTGTAACCAATGATGTAACCGAAACGTGAGGTATAGGTCAGACCCTTGATCGGGGTGAAGTTCAGGTAAGCGGTACCGCGAACGTTGATACCCATCTTCTCGGTATCGGTAGCGTCACGCTGTACGAACGGATGACCTGACTGAGTCTCACCGATCAGAGGTACAGTCCAGTAAAGGCCTGTCTCAGGATCGATAAGCAGTCTCTTGCCCTCTGCGAGAGCACCCTGCTGACCTGCGCTGAGCTTGCTCTGGTCGCCTCTTACGGGGAACAGAGGTGATGATGTGATGGCTGACAGCAGAGCTGAACCGTTATCGTTCTGCTCGGATACGTCCTTGGTGCTCCACTTCTCGATTGAAGTGTTGGTGCCGACGGTCAACCAGTTCTTAACCTTGTACTCGCCGTTCATCTGGAGAGTCAGACGCTTGTACTCGTCCTTGTCACCACGGAAAATACCGTTGTTGTCAACGTTGTTGATTGATACGAAGTAGCTGCCACGGTCGTTACCGCCCTGGAAACCTACGGTGTGACGCTGGCTCCATGTGGGAACGAATATCTCGCTGCCCCAGTCAACATCGGTCTTGCCGTCATAGTACTGATTCAGCATGGCGTCGGTCAGATAACCCTGAGCCTTACCGAAGTCGATGTAATCCTTGGCACGCATGATGTCAAGCTTACCTGACAGAGACTGATACTGCCACTGGCCGTTGTAGAAAATATTGCCTGATGACTTGCCACCTGACTTTGTTGTTACCAGAACAACACCGTTACCGGCCTGAGCACCGTAAATGGCGGCTGAAGCGGCATCCTTGAGGACCTCGATTGACTCGATCATCTCAGGATCCAGATACTGGATGTTCTCAACCTGCAGACCGTCTACGATGTAGAGAGGACCGATGTTACCTGAGTTTGATGAATAACCGCGGACGCGGATTTCGGCTGCCTTACCGGGGGCACCTGAGTTGTTTACTACCTGGATACCTGAAGCCTTACCCTGAAGAGCGGCAGCTGCATCAGAGGTTGAGCGGTTCTTGAGGTCGTTCTGACGAACTGATGTAACAGAACCGGTCAGGTCGCTCTTTTTCTGAACGCCGTAACCGATAACTACTACTTCATCAAGAAGCTCGGCATCCTCAGAGAGGGTGACATTGATTGTGGTACGTCCGTTGACAGCTTCTGTCTTGGTGACGTAACCCATGAATGAAAACTGCAGGCTTGCGTCTGATGCAACCGTGATGGAGTAGTTACCATCAAGGTCTGTCACCGTACCGTTCGATGTACCGAGTTCGGCGACTGCAGCGGCGATCATAGGTTCGCCGGCATCATCCTTAACCTGTCCTTTAACAGTCACGTTCTGTGCAAATACACAGAGAGGCATTGCCAAAGCAATGAGAATGCCACAGATTTTTCTTAAATTCATAAATTAAAGGAAAAGGGATTAATAAAAAATGGTTAAACAAAAAGTTCAGGGGAACTTGTAGCGCGGATGTGCGCACAAAAAAAGCAGGCCGCCATACGGAGATGGCAGCCTTATAGGGTCTATGACGCCGTCATAGGCATGACGACAGACATGACAATAGCATTAATTCTCATAACAAACATTAATTTCAATTTCAATTATTGGCAGCTCCGGACCCTTGCGGGATGCCTGGAACTGATATCATAGTTAGCCGTACGGTTCACGTACGCTAGGTTATCGCGACAAATGTAGCGGTTGTTTTTGTAAAATTAAAATTATTTGGGACAAATTTTTAACAGCAGTCCCTCCGATGCAGCCGCCACATCTTTATATGTAGTCTCGAAATCTCCTGTGTACCAGGGATCTGCCACGTCGCGGTCCTGGCCGGCAAATTCCATCATAAGGCAGACCTTTCCCTGAGGGTCATCGGGTATTATGTATCTGAGCCAACGCAGGTTCATCCGGTCCATGCATATAATAAGGTCAAACCTCTCATAATCGGCCCTTGTTATCTGGCGTGCGGTCTTGCCCTTGTCAAACGGAATGCCATGGGCTGTGAGACACCTCTTGGCAGGAGGGTATATGGAGTTGCCTATCTCCTCGGTCGAAACGGCGGCCGACTCTATGTAGAAAAGGTCTTCCAGACCGCGGGACCTTACCAGCTCCTTGAAGTAGAATTCGGCCATCGGGGAGCGGCAGATGTTTCCGTGGCAGACGAACAGGATCCTGTTTTTGCTTTCCGATTCAGAGTTGTTGTACATATTATTTCAGGGTA
>JBGURN010000015.1:0-35446 GCA_045131955.1 Bacteroidaceae bacterium | reverse complement strand
TTGAATGAGATGGAGTAGGTTATGCTGTCCTCCTTAAGGTACTCCTCATTGAACTTGGGCCACTGGGCATCGCAAACCGAACCTGTGTTGCCGAGTGATGACCAGAGTTCCTCGGCAGTGTGAGGAGCAAAGGGAGCGATCACCTTGGCCAGGTCAGTCAGTACTGAACGCTTGTTGCACTTGAGTCCTGACAGTTCGTTTACGCATATCATGAATGCGGCGACCGATGTATTGAATGAGAAGTTCTCAATATCCTCAGTTACCTTCTTTATGAGCTTGTGGATTGACTTGAGCTCGTCCTTAGTAGCTGCCTCATCAGTTACTGCAAGCTTGCCGTCGCGGTCAAAGTAGAGAGCCCACATCTTGCGGATAAAGCGGTGGCAGCCGTCAATACCGTTGGTATCCCAGGGCTTGGACTGCTCAAGAGGTCCGAGGAACATCTCGTACATGCGCAGTGTGTCGGCACCGTATTTCTCAATGATGTCATCGGGGTTGACTACGTTGAACATGGACTTACTCATCTTCTCTACAGCCCAGCCGCAGATGTACTTGCCGTTTTCAAGTATGAACTCGGCGTTGTTGTATTCAGGACGCCATGCCTTGAATGCCTCTACATCCAGGACATCGGCACTTACAATATTTACGTCAACGTGTATGGGAGTGGTGTCATACTGGTCCTTGAGGCCGTATGATACGAACTTGTTCGTGTCCTTGATACGGTATACAAAGTTACTGCGACCCTGTATCATACCCTGGTTGATGAGCTTGCTGAACGGCTCCTCAACCTCACTTACACCCATGTCCTTGAGGAACTTGTTCCAGAAACGTGAGTAGATAAGGTGACCGGTTGCGTGCTCGGAACCTCCAAGATAGAGGTCCACGCACTTCCAGTAGCTGTCAGCCTCCTTGCTTACCAGTGCCTTGTCGTTATGGGGATCCATGTAACGCAGATAGTAGGCCGATGAGCCTGCAAATCCGGGCATGGTGTTGAGTTCGAGCGGGAATACGGTCTTGTTGTCAATGAGTGACTTGTCAACAATCTTGTTGTTCTTCTCGTCAAAGGCCCAAACCTTGGCGTGGCCCAGAGGGGGTTCACCGGTCTCGGTGGGCTTGTACTCACTGATTTCGGGGAGCTCCAGCGGCAGGCACTGCTCAGGTACCATTGTGGGTATTCCGTTCTTGTAATATACAGGGAACGGCTCACCCCAGTAGCGCTGACGGCTGAATATGGCGTCACGCAGACGGTAGTTGACCTTTACCTTACCCAGTTTGTTCTCCTGTACATATTTCTTGGTGGCTGCTATGGCCTCCTTGACTGAGAGTCCGTTCAGGTTCAGACCGCCCTCGCGGATCTGGTCGGGACGGGGTGAGTTCATCATCACGCCCTCCTTGGCATCAAAGCTCTCCTCCGATACGTCACAACCCTCAATAAGAGGTCTGATTTCAAGTCCGAAGTGCTTGGCGAATGCGTAGTCACGGCTGTCATGAGCAGGTACTGCCATGATGGCGCCTGTACCGTAGCCGGCCAGTACATAGTCACTGATCCATACGGGTACGTCCTCACCGGTCAGGGGGTTGATGGCATATGAGCCGCTGAATACGCCGGTCACACGGCGGTCAGCTATACGCTCGCGTTCGGTGCGCTTCTTTACGGCTGCCACGTAGGCATCGACCTCCTTCTTCTGTTCTGCGGTTGTAAGCTGTGCTACAAGCTCGCTCTCGGGAGCCAGTACCATGAATGTCACACCGAATATGGTATCGGCACGTGTGGTGAATATGGTGAATTCTATGTCGCTGTCCTTTACGTGGAACTGCATCTCGGTACCCTCGGAGCGGCCTATCCAGTTACGCTGGGTCTCCTTGATGGAGTCAGACCAGTCTATCTTGTCCAGTCCGTCAAGCAGGCGCTGTGCGTAAGCCGATACCCTAAGGCACCACTGGCGCATCTTTTTCTGCTCTACGGGGAATCCGCCGCGGACCGATACGCCCTCGACTACCTCATCGTTGGCAAGTACGGTGCCCAGTCCGGCGCACCAGTTTACCATGGTCTCGCCCAGGTAGGCTATGCGGTAGTTCATAAGGACATCGGACTTCTGCTTCTCGTCCATGGCGTTCCACTCTGCTGCTGTAAAGCTGAGTTCCTCGCTCTGGGCTACATCCAGACCCTCAGTTCCCTTCTGCTCAAAACGCTCAATGAGTTTCTCGATGGGCTGTGCGCTCTGGCACTTGTTGCAGTAGAAAGAGTTGAACATCTTCTGGAATGCCCACTGGGTCCAGTGGTAGTAGCCGGGCTCGCAGGTGCGTACCTCGCGGTCCCAGTCAAATGAGAATCCTATCTTGTCCAGCTGCTCGCGGTAGCGGTTTATGTTCTTTTCAGTTGTAATGGCCGGATGCTGGCCGGTCTGTATGGCGTACTGCTCGGCCGGCAGACCGTATGCATCGTAACCCATCGGGTTCAGCACGTTGAATCCGCACTGACGCTTGTATCGGGCATAGATGTCCGATGCAATATAACCCAGGGGGTGTCCTACGTGCAGGCCGGCGCCTGACGGGTAGGGGAACATGTTGAGTACGTAAAACTTGGGTCTGGAAGCATCTTCAGTTACTTTATAAGTGCCCTCTTTGGCCCACTTTTCCTGCCATTTCTTTTCAATTGCTCTGAAATCGTATTCCATCTTACGGAAAGTATATCTGTTTTGGTGCGCAAAAGTACACAATTTCAGGCAAAAACACACTATATTTGATTTCTGAATACGATAGTAGAATTCGATGAAACATCTCAAGTCCTTTGCCCTTTCCATTGTCCTGATAGTTTTATCGCTATCTCTTTATGCCCAGCCAGGAATAAAAAGAGTAAATAGTCTAACTCCATCAATAAATAGAGCTTTGAGCGTCCCGGAATTTTCTAATACTCCAAACATTATACATTTGCCCATTGTAGACTACTATAGTGATAACGTTCCAATAGTAGAGGTAACCATAGAAGGTCAAATCTACCGTTTTGTATTTGACACAGGCGCAGAATATACAATATTCAACGCCCGCTATATTGACCAGTCACAAGGAGGAAAAATAATGTCATTGGGAATAGCGGAACGTGCCAATGGTGCAAAAAGTTTTTTTGGCGTAGTAGAAGCCAGTAACTTTTCTCTTGGCGGACTGGAGGCTAAGACGCTGTATATGGGTACGATTGGAATAGATGATGAGGATGATGCTGTTGTTCATGGAGTAATAGGTCTGACACTTTTTAAGAATTATGATGTGCTGTTTGATTGGCCTAATAAGGAAATTATACTTGTTTCCCATAATGATATGCCTTCCATGCTCGCTGAACGGTTTGATATAAAAGAATCGATACCTATCAATTTTGGGGCATATTATATCACTACTGATTGTAAGGTAAATGGCAAACGCCTTAGATTACTTATTGATACCGGAGCCTTTTCATGTCTGTTGCCATACAAAAAAGGATTGAAACACAATCGCCGTGATAGTATACCAGATGAAGAGAGGACTTTAGTTCTGGGTAAACAAAAGTTTGACAATATCAGCGTTTGTTTGTCTCCATCTGCAAGTTCAGGTGATGGCCGTTACGATGGGTTGCTTGGAAATAATCTTCTACAGCTTCAGCCCATACTAATCTCTATTAAGAGCAGACAACTCTTGCTCCTGAATTCTCGCTGAAATGATTATATTTGTGGATAAATACAGACAATCATGAATATAAGACTTGAGAGGCCGGAGGACTATAGGGTGGTGGAGGAACTTACCCGTGAGGCGTTTTGGAATGTTTATAAGCCGGGATGCGTTGAACATTACGTGTTGAATCAGTATAGGAATAATCCTGACTTTATCTCGGAACTGGACTTTGTGATGGAGGAGGATGGGAGGATTATCGGTCACGTGATGTTTTCAAAGGCAGAACTGGTGTTGGCCGATGGTTCACGCAAGCCGTCATGGACTTTTGGACCTATCAGCATTCATCCTGATTACAAGCGTAAGGGGTATGGTCTTAAGCTGCTGACCTATGCCCTTGATAAGGCTCGCAAGATGGGTGTGGGCTTTATCTGTATGGAGGGTAACATTGAGTTCTACAAGCATGCTGGTTTTGATTTTGCCAGTAAGTTGGGCATTCATTATCATTCAGAGCCTAAGGATGCGGAGGTTCCTTACTTCCTTGCTCAGGAACTTATTCCCGGCTGGCTTGGTGGCATTGAGGCAACATACTGCCCACCGCAGGGCTATTTTGTGGCGGATGCCAATCCCGATGCATTTGAGGCTTATGATGCCACGTTCCCTAAGAAGGAGAAGGCTTTCCGTGAGGGACAGCTTCCGCAGTTCTGCCAGAGTTGCGGAATGCCGCTTACCCGTATAGAGGATTGCGGAACCAATGCAGACGGCAGCACCAACTTTGACTATTGCCAGTATTGCTATAAGGATGGGCATTTCCTGCAGGATATGACAATGGACCAGATGATAGAGCATTGTGCCCAGTTTGTTGATGAGGTCAACAAGAATATGCCTAAACCCATGACTAAGGATGAGTACAAGCAGATGATGTATGGATTCTTCCCGATGCTCAAACGATGGAGATAAATGCAGAAATCATAAGGGCGGTAAAGGGTGAGCTTGATGCGCAGGCTGTTTACCGGGAGGTAAGGCGGACAGGTGATTTCCTGGGCTTTATCCGGCAGTTCATGCATAGTGATGATGAGCGGGTGGCTCGGAACGCTTTCTGGGTGTTGACCAAGGCAACAGACCAGGAGATTTCCCAGTTGCAGATGCTTCTGAATGAGCTTATGGATCTGGCTTTGAACACCACGAGTTCATCGGTCCGTAGGCTTTCACTCAATATAATTGAACGGCTTAAGATGGATGAGGACGATTTGCGGACCGATTTCCTTGACTTCTGTCTGGAGCATATGGCCGATGTTGATGAACTGCCCGGCATCCAGTCCATCAGCATGAAGCTGGCATACCGCATGTGCAAGTTCTACCCGGAGCTCCTGGCCGAATTCAAGGTGACTCTCGAATCCATGGAGCCGGAGTATTACAAGCCGGCAGTCAAGTGTGTCCGCAGCAAGATACTGAGGGCAAACTCAAGTAAATAAGATGGGGTTGACGGTATCTCCGCCAACCCCAATCTATAATAATCCAGATTGTATTATCTCTTGTTGAATCTTGCTACCTGGGTGGGTTCATCTCCGCAACTCAGTACGGCGATGTAGTTTCCTTCGGGAAGGTCGGCAATACCTATCTTGTCACCCAATATGCCCAGACTCTTTGTTAACTTGCCGTCTGCAGCGTAGATGTTGACTTCACCCTGAACGGCCGATGGCAGATAGATGTAGTTGTTATCAAACTGGAATGATGTGTTGATGCTGCTCTGACGCACCTGACTATGTGAACCGCTACCGAAAACGGCCTTGGCCTTTGTAACTGAAGCGGGTATGGTAACGTCTATCATTCCGTTCAGGTAGGTGACGCCGTTTATATCCCAGCATCTGAATGATTCACCGCTTACAGGAATAGCGGTGAGTCGTACGGTTGAGCCTACAATTACATCATATTCACTTACTGACTCCCAGTTCTCCATGGGGAATGCGATACCCATACCATCTGTAGTTACCTGCAATACACCCAGTTCTACGGTGCAGCCTGCGGTAATGGTTGCGGTACCATAATAATCATCTAATTCATAAGCCTTACCTGGCACAAGTCGTGACTTTGCTATACCGTTTTCAACAATAATTTCGTAGTCACCGGTTTCTGTACCATAAGCGTCCAGAACGCCATTCATCGGACGTCCCTTAGATGTCATGTTGAATACAACAAACGGTCTGACGGTAAAGTTTACTGAACTCTCGGCAGTTGAAAGAGTTACCTGCTTATCCTCATCGCTGTCTGAACATGTAATCTTATATTCTCCATAAGGAAGTGTTTCTTTAACCTGTCCCTTTTCATCGGTTCTATAATATCTTCCGGCAATACTAATCCATTGATCTTCAACAGGTCCTTCATTATCGGTGGCGGTAATGGTGAGTTTGCAGAAATTGAGAGTTATCTCCTTGTTCTGGTTCAATTCAAACTCAGTTCTTTCTGATGAGTAGTTGACCCTGTAATCATATGTTCCTGCAGTAAGAAGAACTTTCCTTCCGAATGATACATCCAAATCATCACTGATTTGAACGCTAGTCCTGCCTCCCAATGTCAGATTGGACGTGAACAGCAGGCTGTACAGCTGTATTGTCTTAGAGTTTTCACCCTCCTTAATCTCTATTTCCTCAGAGCAAACATCATTAATGATCAGTTTATACTTGCCGGGTGCTCCATAACAGATTATCTTTCCGTCCTTGGGTTGTACGTTCTGAGAATAATTATTTCCGTTGCTCCAGGTGAATGACTGTTTGCTAAGCAAATCCGGATCATCACAGTTAAGCGTGATTACAACCCTGCTAGTACTGATGTTTACGGTCTGATCCTCATTGCCAACAGTGAAAGTTCCTGTTATTCCAGCTGTATTGTAGGCGTATTGGCCAGCCTGAAGGAATAACGTTCCGGATCCGTTGGCATTTGTAACAACACCCTCATAGTTATAGTCCTCAGTATTTGTATATATCTGAATCTCTTGGGATTCATTAGGATTGGTTCCGGTCTTGGAATTGAATGATACTTTATGATAGTCAAGCCATATGAGAGTATCTTTAGTAATAACAAACGGATCAGTGTTGATGCCCATGCCGTCTTTTATGTAGTAGGATCCGGGTTCAATATCAGTTGAGCTGTTAATATTCATCCATCTGTAATAATCATCATCATTGCCGGATTCATAAAGTATCGCTGATTTGCTATAGTCATCATAGGGGAAGTCTCCATATCTTGCTTTTATGTACAGTCGTACTGTTGAATGGGCTTGTTCTCCCTTTTCCTTAAGGTTCAGTTCATAATCATTTGTAATGCTGAAACTGCCATACTCTTCATTCCAGCGATATGAGTAGTCTCCACTTTTCAGATATATGGAATCCTTGCCTCCATAGTCGGTTGAAAGGCGGAAATCATCATTGTCTTCATTATAGATGTAGACTTCCTGCCAGGACATTGGGCTATCCTGACTGTTTTTTACAGAGACAATCAGTTTCTTACAATCAAGACTGATTTTCAGTCCGTCTGCAATGGTTATTTTTCCTTTATGTCCTAAGGACGATGTGTATGAGACTGATTCTCCTACATACATGTCATCAATATCAAACTGATATAACCATTGTTCATCGTAAGAGTAATTTTGTGAGGCTAATTCAGTTCCTTTTAGATAAATACCGAAGCTTGGCATATCATCCCATTGAGAGATTGTGTCCCCAGCATAAGTGAAGGCAACTGTTACCGTGGCGGCACTGGCTGAGCCCTGCGCCATCAACGCTACCATTAATGTAGCCAAAAACAATCTAATACTTTTCATAAGGCAATTATTTGATAGTCAGTAGATAGTCCTTTGCAACAAAGAAATGCAATTAATTTCAGATATCAAAAAAAATGTTAAACTTTATTTGATAGTTTCATTATGAATACAGGACGGTCCCTACTGTTAAAGGTTCTTTTTGTTACATTCGCAGTTGTAGTATTTTGCATTATGAGACGGATTATTGTTTGTTTGTGTCTTTTGCTTGGGGTTGTGTCCTGCGGCGGTAAGGAGAAAGAGTTGAAAGAGAGGGCACTGGAGTTGTGCAGTTATATTCCTGACCATAAGTTGAATCCGGAGGCAAAGGATTATATGACCCCGGAATTTTTCAGGGCCCTGTCCGAGGCTTGGGATGCGCCCGATATCCTGGGTGAGATAGGATATGGCGAGTGGCTGTGTTATTTCGTTACCGGTAACGGAGGCGGTGAGCCTGTGTATGCGGTAAAGTCGGTTACCCGTAAAGGCAGTGATCTGGCAAATGCCGTAATTACCGTCAGGATTGAGTTTAAGGAGGACGGTTACATCCAGCCTGAGGAGGAGGCCCGGGAATACGGGATTGTAATGAAACTTGTTGATGACAAGTGGCTGCTTGATGATTTCGATGACAAAAAGGCCATGTGCAATAAATATATCAGGGAACAGCGTGAAAGGACTGAATCGGGTGAGATGCTCGAGTACATGGAAGCCGATGAATACCTGCGCGAACTGGTTCCGGATTTCAAGAAGAGTGTAGAGGATTTTTACACGAAATACGGCCGATAATTAACTCATCACGGATGTTTGCATATATAGCCTTGAAAGCCGATATTTGCAGAAATTTTTACAGATATGAATCTTAAATCAATCATCGGACTTATCCTGACAGCCATTGCCGTTACTCTGCTGGCTGACCTTTCAGGTGTTTTTCATTGGGATTGGCTCCTTTCTCAACCTTGGGTGCAGTATATCGGAGCGTTTGCAGTGCTTATTTTGGGACTGACTTGGTTGTTTGATAACCTTATTGATGATCATGACAAATGCGTGAGCCGTCCGGTTCCGCAAGCGGAGAAGGGCAAGCGTCCCCGTATGTCGGTCATATTCGGCGGTGATGAGTACACTTATCAGGGCCAGAAGTTTTACGGAGCTGTGCTTGACGCTACATTCGGAGGTCTGCGTCTGGATCTGCGTGACGCCATAATAGACCAGGATGTACAGATAGATATACACACCGCCATGGGAGGAGTTGACATCTATGTCCCCTCAAATGTGAATGTTGTGGTAAAGAGCAGCAGTTTCATGGGTGGTGTAGGTAACGATACCCGCAGGAATCCTGCTGATTCCAGATGTATCAACGTCCGCGTCAGCAACTTTATGGGTGGTGTGAATATCAGGAACTGAGCCTGGGTACACATACTCTTTTTAGGTCTGTGGGTTTGCACTTGTTTTGCGATTGCACTATCTTTGAATTTCAATTCGGAAAACTATTGTTATGTTTCTTTCATCAAACGGAATAGCGGTAACATCATTCGCTGACGCTGAAGTATGGAATATCCTGGTTCAGGTTTTTGTAATCGCACTGGCTGTTCTTGCGGGTAACGTGTTACGCCGTAAGGTCAAGATCCTGCGCCGCAGTCTTATACCATCGGCCCTTCTGGGTGGTCTTATCATACTGCTGGTCAAGCTCTGGCCTGAGTTCAACAGTCTCATTGACAAGAAGTTCATGGAGACGGTGACTTACCATGCGCTTGCTCTCGGCTTCATTGCCATGTCACTCCGCTCGTCAAAGGAGACTGACCGTGCCAATACCCGTACGGTTATCGATACCGGTACGCTGACCATAGCTACCTATATAATCCAGGGCATAGTGGGACTGCTTATCACCATTCCCATGTTCCTTTGGTGGAGAAATCCCGATGCCGGCCGTGACATATTCTACTCAGGCGGCCTGCTCCTGCCTATGGGATACGGACAGGGTCCCGGCCAGGCGCTCAACTTTGGTACCATCTACCAGCTGGGAGCGGCTGATCAGCAGATAGTATTCCACGGAATTGATTTCGGACTCTCCATCGCGGCCATCGGATTCCTGGTAGGAAGCATAGTGGGAGTTGTCTATATGAATATCCTCAACCGCGGCAAGAAACTGACCATCCACGAGAACACGGCCGAGTCACGCCATACACTCAAGGATTACGAGCAGGAGAATGACCTGCCCCATTCAGAGTCGGTCGATAAGCTGACCATCGTGGTAAGCATCGTGCTGCTCACCTATTTCCTGGTCTACCTGCTTATGAACTTCATAAACAGCCTGGATCTGGGCAACTTTGGCGAAAAGACTCTCAAGCCCCTGGTTTACGGATTCAACTTCTTCTGGGGTATCCTGTTCGGTTCGCTGGTCAAGATAGTGATACGCACCCTGCGTAAGAGAGGCTGGATGACACGCGAGTATCTGAACGAGTTCCTCCTGAACCGTGTGAGCGGATTCTGCTTTGACATAATGATCGTAGCCGGAACAGCTGCCATCAGCTTTGAGAACCTCAAGGATATATGGTTGCCGCTTACCCTGGTCTGCATATTCGGCGCGCTGGCCACATTCCTGTACGTGCGCTGGGTATCGTTCCGTATCTATCCCAAATACAAATACGAGGGATTCTTCTCCATGTTCGGCATGCTTACCGGTACTGCCAGCAATGGTATGATCCTGCTCCGTGAGATAGACCCGCGTTATCAGACCCCGGCCGCCAATAACCTGGTGCTTCAGAATATCCCTGCCATGGTGATGGGATTTCCGGTACTGCTGCTCCTGGGCTTTGCCCCCAAGAGCATGAGTGCCACCTTCATCACTCTGGGAATACTCATAGCGCTGTTCGTCATTGCAACCCTGTTCCTCTTCCGTAAAAGAAAATAATCCTCTGCCATGGCTCAGACCAAGTCCGATGAAACCCCGATGATGAGGCAGTTCTACAGCCTCAAGGAAAAACATCCCGATGCCGTATTGTTGTTCCGTTGCGGTGATTTCTACGAGACTTACGCCCAGGACGCGGTCGAGGCAAGCCAGATACTGGGTATCACACTGACACGCCGTAACAACGGCAAGAACGGGGCGGCCGCACTTGAGATGGCCGGTTTCCCGCATCATGCCCTTGACGCCTATCTGCCCAAGCTCATACGTGCAGGTCGTCGTGTGGCCATATGTGACCAGCTGGAGGATCCCAAACTGACCAAGACACTGGTAAAGCGAGGCATAACCGAGCTTGTGACCCCTGGCGTGGCCATGAGTGACAACGTGCTTCAGAACAAGGAGAACAACTTCCTTGCCGCCATCCATTTCGGCAAGGGAGCCTTGGGACTCTCGTTCCTTGACATATCGACCGGAGAGTATCTCATTGCTGAGGGCCCATCGGACCATATAGACAAGCTGCTTGCCAATTTCGGTCCCAAGGAGGTGCTCATAGAGCGTGGCCGCCGTCAGCAGTTCTGCCAGTCTTTCGGCACCAAATACTGCATGCGTGAACTTGATGACTGGGTGTTCACCGAGGATTTTGCCCGTGAGCAGCTCAACCGTCACTTCAAGGTGCGTAACCTCAAGGGATTCGGCGTGGATCATCTCAAGAACGGAAAGGTCGCAGCCGGTGCCATACTTGAATATCTTGCAGAGACACTGCATAACAACATAAGTCATATCTCATCGATCCGTATGATTGATGAGGAGCGTTACGTACGCCTGGACAAGTTCACCGTACGCAACCTGGAACTGGTGGGAGCCAACAACGAGGACGGCAAGTCACTTCTGGATGTGATTGACCGCACCTGCTCACCTATGGGTGCACGTCTGCTGCGCCGCTGGCTGCTGTTCCCGCTTAAGGATACTGCAGCCATCAACCGTCGTCTGGATGTGGTGGACCATCTGTTCCGCTATCCCGAGGTAGGTGAGGCTCTTACGGAGTCGCTCCAGCGTATGGGCGATGTGGAGCGTCTCATATCGAAAGCAGCCGTAGGCCGTATCAACCCCCGTGAGGTTCTCAGTCTGGGACAGGCCCTCAAACTTCTGGAGCCAGTCAAGCAGATATGCATGGAGTCCGATAACCCTCAGCTCAAGGAGTTGGGTAATGGTATGGATCTCTGCGCTGAACTGCGTGAGGAGATACTGCGTACACTCCGACCCGATACCCCCATGCTGGTCAGCAAGGGAGGCGTGATAGCCGAGGGCGTGAATGAGGAACTCGACGAGTTGCGCCGCATAGCCTACAGCGGCAAGGATTACCTCATGCAGATTCAGCAGCGTGAAGCTGAAGAGACTGGAATATCGAGCCTTAAGATTGCATACAACAACGTGTTCGGATACTATCTCGAAGTTCGCAACACCTTCAAGGACCGTGTACCCGAGACCTGGATCCGCAAGCAGACGCTGGTTAATGCCGAGCGTTACATAACCCCGGAGCTCAAGGAGTATGAGGAGAAGATCCTGGGTGCCGAGGACCGCATACTGGCTCTTGAGACCCGTCTTTTCGGTGAGCTTGCACAGTCCATCATCAAGTATGTACCTGCCATACAGAACAACGCCGTTCTGGTGAGCCGCATAGACTGTCTGCTCTCCTTTGCCCAGGTGGCGCGCGAACGTAAGTATGTGCGTCCTGTGGTTGATGAGAGTAATATAACCGATATACGCGAGGGTCGTCATCCTGTCATAGAGACGCAGATGGCACCCGGTGAGAGCTACATATCGAACAGCGTATATATGGACAGCGACAAGGAGCAGATTCTTATCATAACCGGTCCCAACATGGCAGGTAAGTCAGCCCTGCTGCGTCAGACCGCCCTTATCACGCTCATGGCCCAGATGGGCTGTTACGTTCCTGCCGAGAGCGCCCGTATAGGTATGGTGGACCGCATTTTCACCCGTGTGGGTGCCAGCGATAACATATCGGCCGGAGAGTCCACCTTCATGGTTGAGATGACCGAGGCCGCAAGCATACTGAACAACCTGACCGCCCGCAGTCTGGTACTCTTTGACGAGCTGGGCCGCGGCACTTCCACATATGACGGCATATCGATAGCGTGGGCTATAGTTGAATATATCCACGAGCATCCCACGGCTCATGCCCGCACGCTATTTGCAACCCACTACCACGAGCTCAACGAGATGGCCCAGTCGTTCCAGCGCATACGCAATTATAACGTATCGGTCCGTGAGATGGACGGTCGTGTGCTGTTCCTGCGTAAGCTGGTTCCCGGAGGCTCGGAGCACTCGTTCGGTATCCATGTGGCCGAGATGGCAGGCATGCCGCGCAGCATTGTAAAACGGGCTGAGACCATCCTCAAGGAGATGGAGGAGAGCGGCAGCGACAAGAGCATATCACGTCCCAGTGTGGAGACCGGCCAGCACCGTGAGGGTCTGCAGATGAGTTTCTTCCAGCTCGATGACCCCGTGCTCTGTCAGATACGCGACCAACTACTCTCGATCGATGTCAACAACCTGACACCCATCGAGGCTCTGAACAAGCTCAACGACATCAAGAAAATCCTTAAAGGAAAGTAGGGGCACAAAAGGGACGGTTCTATCTGTGCCCTTCTTCCAAGAGAACTTTTGGGGTATCAGTATCTGAAACTACGCGCTTCGCGCTATCCCTCCCACTCCTTCGGAGCGGGCCCCTCCCGTTCACAACGACACGGGCGTCGATGGTTTCCGATACCGATACCCCAAAAGTTCTGTACACCTTGGATTATTATCTCAAGGGCACAGATAGAACCGTCCCTTTTGTGCCCTTATTTGCGGGAGTGGAGCATTAGCCAGATGCCGGCTATGATGAAGGGGATGCTCAGGAGCTGACCCATATCAAGAGCCATGCCCTGTTCAAAGTCTACCTGAACCTCCTTGCAGAACTCTATGAAGAACCTGAAGGTGAAAATGGTGGCTATGCAGAATCCAAAGTAGAATCCTGAGCCTATCTTGTCCTTGTGATTCCTGTAGATAAGGAGAATGATGACAAATATTATGATGTAGGCGATGGCCTCATAGAGCTGTGCCGGGTGACGCGCAAAATCCTCACCGTTCTGAACGAATATGAAACCCCAGTCCGAGCCGGTTGCCTTGCCAACTATCTCGGAGTTCATGAGGTTGCCCAGACGTATGCAGGCGGCGGTGGCGGGAGTTGCCACGCAGACCATGTCAATGCATTCCAGTACCTTGACCTTGTACTTGCGGCAGTAGAGCAGCATGGCTATTATGATTCCGATGGTACCGCCGTGGCTGGCCAGTCCGCTGTATCCGACCATCCTGACTCCGCCCTGCGGGAGGAACCTTATGGGCAGCAGCATCTCGATGAAATGCTTGCCGCTTGAGAGATAGTATTCGGGTTCGTAGAATATGCAGTGACCCAGACGGGCACCGATGAGTATACCCAGGAAACAGTACATGAACAGCGGCTCAAAGACCTCAGGCTTGATGCCGCGGTCCTTGTAGAACTTCTTTACAAGCAGATATGCTGTCACAAGACCCACCACCCACATGAGTGAGTAATATCGGATTGGGAGTCCCAACAGACGGCAGAGTTCGACATTCGGATTCCATACTACTGCAAGAAAGTTCTCCATAGCCGTTATGCTTTTGGTTATACGTTAAAGCGGAAATGCATTATATCGCCGTCCTGGACCACGTAATCCTTACCCTCTACACCAAGCTTGCCGGCATCGCGTACGGCGGCCTCGGAGCCCAGCTCAATGTAGTCCTGATATTTGATTACCTCGGCACGGATGAATCCCTTCTCGAAGTCGGTGTGTATGACACCGGCGCACTGAGGAGCCTTCCAGCCCTTGCGGTATGTCCAGGCCTTGACCTCCATGGGTCCGGCAGTGATGAATGTCTCAAGATTGAGCAGACTGAAAGCAGACTTGACCAGACGGTTCACGCCTGACTCCTCCAGTCCCAGTTCCTCAAGGAACATCTGACGGTCCTCATAGCTCTCAAGCTCGGCAATCTCACTCTCGGTCTTGGCGGCTATGACAAGCAGCTCGGCGTTCTCGTCCTTAATAGCCTCACGTACCTGCTCCACATAGGCGTTGCCGGTCTTGACGCTGCCCTCATCGACATTACATACATAGAGTACGGGTTTTGAGGTAAGCAGGAAGAGGTCATGAGCAATCTTCTCCTCATCCTTGGAGTCGAATGTCACGGTGCGGGCTGACTTGCCCTGCAGCAATACGTCGCGGTATGCATTCAGCACATCACAAACCTGCTTGGCTGTCTTGTCACCTACAGCGGCCTGTTTCTGGACCTTCTGCAGACGCTGGTCTATGGTCTCCAGGTCCTTGATCTGGAGTTCGGTATCTATGATCTCCTTGTCACGGACGGGGTTCACGGTGCCGTCTACGTGTGTCACGTTCTCATCATCAAAGCAACGGAGCACGTGTATGATGGCATCGCACTCACGTATGTTGCCCAGGAACTTGTTTCCCAGACCCTCGCCCTTGCTGGCGCCCTTAACGAGTCCGGCTATATCGACTATCTCAACCGTTGCGGGAACTATGCGTCCGGGATGTACCAGCTCGGCGAGCTTGGTGAGACGCTCATCGGGAACGGTTATGGTGCCCACGTTGGGCTCGATTGTACAGAAAGGAAAGTTGGCTGCCTGAGCCTTTGCGCTCGAAAGGCAGTTGAAAAGAGTGGATTTACCTACGTTAGGCAATCCAACTATGCCGCATTGCAAAGCCATTGTCTACTGTTTTTTAATCGGGTGCAAAGATAATAAAAAACGTTGGGGCACAAAAGGGACCAAAGGGGACGGTTCTATTTGGCACCCTTTTATCAAACAGAACGCGATTTTGGTATATTACCAGCCCAAAAGGGTGCCAAATAGAACCGTCCCCTTTGGCTCCTTTTAGAGCATGTCGTTGTCGATCATCCAGATGATTTCCTCAATCATGGCATCCTCCTCATTGTTTTCAGGGTCATACTCCTTCTTGAGCGAGGCGCCGAACAGCGCTGCAAATGTCTGGTAGAACTTGGCTTTGAATCCGCCTATGAATGCCTGGATGAGCTCATAGCTGGTCTGATTGCACTCGCGGTCTATGAGTTTAATGAGCAGTTTGCCCTGGGAGAGCGTGCATCGTTTCATTATGGGGAAATACTGGTCCCATACACCCTTCTCCACTTTCTCAAGATGCTCGTCACGCGCCTTGTCATCGGGCAGGGTCTGCAGATACAGATAGGTCTCCACAAGGATGGCCTTGATCTCGAGTGAAATGGGGTACATCTTGATGACGTTACGGGTGAGCTTGTCATACTTGCGCTGCTTGCGTGCGCTGGGGTACTCGCGCCGTCCGTAGATGGTCACCTCCATGAGTTCGAACATAGGAACGGTATCGCCGTCGATGATAGTGGCCAGCGCACCGAATACACGTTTCTGCTTGTCGGACTGGTCGGCCGGCAGGGCAGGGACGCACATCAGCATGCACAGTATGAGTATGACGATCCGTTTCATAGCCGCAAAATTATCAATTATCACAAAAAAGACCTACATTTGAACTATCCATTTGGAAAACACTTTAATACATTATACCATGAATAGAAGATTGTTAATCTCCTGGTTTGCGCTCTCGTCCCTTATATCGGCCCCCGCAGTAGGCCAATCCCTTCATGATGACATATGGGACAGCGTACTTGAAACGCTCCTGGCCGATGAAGAACTAACGTCCGATGCCTTGGGAGAACTCTCGCTCATGTACGAGTCCATGCATGAGGATCCGCTTAACATCAACCAAGCCACAAGGGAACAGCTCTTGCGTCTTCCGTTCCTGACCGATGAGCAGATAGAGGATATCCACGCCTATATCTACATTCACGGCCCCATGCTCTCGCTTGGCGAGTTGGAGCTTACGGGCAGCCTTGACTGGAACACCCGGCGTCTGTTGCGTGAGTTCGTATACGCAGGCCCTGCGGTTACTGAGAAGGAGCGACTGGATATACGGAGGATACTGCGTGAGGGGCGAAGTGAACTGACCGGCCGCCTAGATATCCCGCTCTATCTCAGGGACGGCTTCCGATACCACTCACCTCAGGAACTGGAACGTTATCCCAACCGCGCGTACAAGGGCAGTCGCCTTGCACATAACCTGCGTTACTCGTTCTCCTGGCATGACCGCATAAAATTCGGTATAACATCCGATAAGGACGCGGGTGAACCATTTGGAGGGGAGAACAGGTTGGGTTATGACTTCTTTTCTCCCTATCTCTTTGTCAGGGATGTGGGGCTTGTCAGGGAGCTGGCTGTGGGCAACTTTAAGTTCGAGGCCGGTCACGGGTTACTCCTGGGAGGTGGATTGAGCATGGGCAAGGGTACCACTCTCACCTCAATGAGCCGTCCGCGTCAGGGACTAAGACCCCACTCGTCGACACAGGAGTACGGGTTCCTGAGCGGGGCAGGAGTGACTCTTGGGCGTGACCGCTGGTCCCTGACCATGCTGGCCGCCCGTACCTCTCTCGATGCAACCCTGAAAGGAGACTCTCTCATCAGCTCTTTCAAGGAGGACGGCTATCACCGTACCCCGCTGGAGTGGTCCAGGAAAGACAATATTCGGTTGACAACCGTGGGGGCATCGGTCCGATACGGATACCGCGGTCTTGACCTGGGACTGAACCTGATTTCAGAGCGGCTCCCACTGCCCTATAAGGGTACGGACCGATACACGGGAGCTTCACTGTACGGCTCGCTGCGTCGGGCCCGGTTTGCCCTGACAGGTGAACTCTCCGTCGTGAACTCCAGGGTGGCACTGATAACCTCCGGAACTTTGAGACCGGGTAGAGGGTGGACCGTAAACGCTGTCATTCGTCATTACTCTCCAGGTTATACTGCGCTTCACTGCAATGCCATGGCCGAGAGCGGGGTGGAGAATGAGACGGGTCTGCTCACAGCAGTGTCACATAGTGGGGGGCTTGTCAAGGTGAGTGGTTACGTGGACCTTTTCAGTCATCCCAAGGCAAGGTACGGTGCATCGGAACCGAGCAGGGGGATGGATGTAAGGATGGAGACCGACTGTAGGGTAGGCAGCAGGGATGAACTCTACGTCACGGCCCGTTTCAAGGCCAAGCAGAAAGACTGCAGGTATACCGGACGGCTGGAATACTGCCTGACCGGCCGCTACCGTCTGCGCTGGACCCGCCGTTGCCGCTCGGGAGCCGAACTCAAGACCCAGCTCTACTTTGTGAGGTATGACTTCATAGCCGAGCCCATATCGGACGGTTGGGCGTTGATGCACACCTACAGCCGCAGCCTGTTCAGCGAGAATCTCAGAGTCAGTGTGACCGGGGCGGTTTTCAGAACCGACAGCTATGACAGCCGGGTATCGGTCTATGAGAACGGGCTACGTTACGGATACAACTTCATGACCCTGCAGGGAAAGGGCCTAAGGGTGTCGGCCACGGTCCGTTATGACTTTGCAAAAGGCTTTCAGCTGAGCCTCAAGGCCGGCTCGCTCTACTACCTGGACCGTGATGAGATAGGCTCCTCGCAGCAGAGGATTCCGGCCTGCCACAAAGAGGACATATCGCTGCAGTTCACCTCCAAATTCTGAATGACAATCACTTTGATTGTTAGTGCCGATTGACTATTTTTGCGGTCTGAAAAGGAGTAAAACAGACCGTCATGTCAACCGTTCTTTATGATTCACCCATATTCGGTCCGGTGCACAGCCGTCGCTTAGGCGTGTCGCTTGGCATTAACCTGATGCCCGCTGACGGTAAGATATGCACCTTTGACTGCATCTACTGTGAGTGCGGCCGTAACGGCGAGCACCATCCCAAGCACCACCGTCCCTCCAGAGCCGAGGTCTATGAGGCGCTGCGCAGCACCCTTGCCCGTATGAAGGCTGAGGGTCCGGAACCTAACGTGCTCACCTTTGCCGGTAACGGCGAGCCTACCGCCAACCCCGAGTTCCCCGGTATAGTCGATGACGTGGTAGCCCTGCGTGACGAGTTCTTCCCCGATGCCAAGGTGAGCGTGCTCAGCAACGGCACCCGTGTGACCGACCCTGCCATCTTCAAGGCCTTGCTCAAACTTGACAACAACATCCAGAAACTGGACACCGTGAACCTGGATTATATAAGGCTTATAGACGCTCCGGTAGGCCACTATGACCTGGATGCCATCATAAAGGCCCTTTGTGATTTCAAGGGACATGTCATAATACAGACCATGTTCCTGACCGGCACCCTCGATGGCCGTGACATGGATAATACAACCGATGAATATGTGCTGCCCTGGCTTGAGACCGTCAAACGTATCGGCCCCAGTCAGGTAATGATTTACACCATAGACCGTGAGACCCCTGTAACCACCTTACGCAAGGCAAGCCATGAGGCACTTGACCGCATAGCTTCACTGCTCAGGGAGAACGGCTTGGAGACATCCGTATCATACTAACCGATGAATAAACTAAGGACACTCTGCCTATCACTGCTGCTAACCTTCCAGGTACCGGCCATAAGCGCTACGAATGATCAGCTGACCGATACCATAGACAGCATTATCTACGAAAGTCTTCCTCAGGGTACTGACATAGCTCTCATGATCTATGACCTTACCAACGATACCACCCTCTATGCGTACCGCGAGAATATAATGTGCCGTCCTGCATCGGTACAGAAGGTCATTACGTCAGTCACTGCACTCTCGTCACTCGGCTCCGATTACAGGTTCAGCACCTCACTGCGTACTCAGGGATCCATAAAGGACAGCGTCCTTTCAGGCAACCTCTACCTGGTGGGAGGCCTCGACCCGTCGCTTAACGAGCATGAGCTGCGCAGTATGGTCAGTGACCTCAAGAAGGCCGGTGTGAAACGTATTGACGGAACCCTTTATGCCGATGTCTCCATCATGGATTCCACCTACTGGGCATCGGGATGGTGCTGGGATGATGCTCCGGCCAGTTTCCAGCCCTATATATCACCCCTTATGGTACATCAGGGATTCGTTGGCGTAGAGGTTCGCCCCACCTCCAAGGGTGAGGCCCCGCAGGTCAATATCTATCCCGCCAACACCTACATAAAGGTAGTGAACAACGCCCGTACCCAGGATAACACGCTGGGTCCGCTTACCATAACGCGTGACTGGATGCATAACGATAACACCATCGTTGTGTCAGGTAACTGCAAGCGCCGTCAGTCCACTGACCTGAGTGTGGTGGGCTCGGCCGATTTTACCTTCGCCCTTTTCCGCCAGTATCTCGATGAGGCCGGAATCAAGTATGGCAAATACGGATACGGAACATGTCCGGTGGTGAGCAATACGCTGTCGGAGGTTACACATAAACTGCCGGAAATCCTCAAGGAGGCGCTCAAGGAGAGCAACAACCTCTATGCCGAGGCCATGTTCCTTCAGACAGGCCGTCTGCAGTATCCCAAAGGCATAACATTCAAGGATGCGTCGAAATACCTCCAGAACTTTGTGGGACGCAAGTTCGGTATGTACTCATCATCATTCAACATAGTTGACGGATGCGGACTCTCCATGTATGACCTCTGCTCCCCGCAGTTCATAGTCGATATGCTCTCTCTCATATACAGGGATCCGGAACTCTATCCCATCATGTACAAGAGCCTTCCCATATCGGGAGTGGACGGAACCCTCAAGACCCGTCTAAGTGACAAGACCACCCTTAACAAGGTGCATGCCAAGACAGGTTCTGTTACCGGTTCATGTACACTGGCAGGCTATATCCACACAGCCGACGGCCGTGACCTGGCATTCTGCATAATGAATGAGGGCGCCGTAAAGATGGCACCCTCAAGAAAAGTACAGGACCGCATCTGTACGGTCCTGTGTGAGCTGGGCTTATAACTGCTTGAATTCGTATCCCTCACTTCTGAGCCATTCTATAGCCTTGGGCAGAGCCCACTGAAGGTTTTTCCGGCTCCTCAGTGAGTCATGGAATACAATTATCGAGCCGTTTCTCGTATACTTCTTTACAATACCAAGCACTACCTTCGGTTTAAGCTTGCTGTTATAGTCACGGGTTATGACGTCATAGAATACTATGTCGTAGTTACCCTCCATGTAGCGGTAGGTCCAGCGGCGCAAGACGCCGTGAGGCGGACGGAACAGACGGGTGGTAAAGAAAGTGTCACACTTCTTGACGTTGTCTATGTAGTCATGGTTCCTCATACGCATTCCGCGAACGTGGTTGAAGGTGTGGTTACCTATGTGGTGCCCACGCTCCACAATCATCTTGAACAGCTCCGGATACTTGCGCACGTTGTCACCCACTACAAAGAAAGTGGCTTTGACCCCGTACTTGTCCAGTGTGTCCAGAAGCCATGGCGTAACCTCGGGAATGGGACCGTCATCGAAGGTGAGATATACCGCGTGCTCTTCCGGATTTTTCCGGAAGATGCCCTTGGGATATATTTTGCTTAATATTGAAGTCGGTTGTTCAAGTAGCATTTTATTTCTTAATGCGGAAATCAAAGTCCTGACGCATCATGCCCCATTCATTGAAATAGTTGGTGAACGCAGCTTCATCGCCACACTCTCTGATTATAGGCAGCATAGCCTCCTGAATAACCTGCGAGTGGGACTCGAATACACTCTTTGAAGACCTGAGGTTCTTGTCGTTCATGCTCAGATACCATCTCATCTGCTGCAGCAGGTTCTCGGTGGTATTGCAAGTTATGGCGAGAGCCTTATCCTTATCTCCTATCTGAAGGTATGTAACGGCAGTCTGGTAAGCTCCACCGTATTTCCAGTCAACCAGGGGATCAACCTCATTGCATATTCCGTCGCTTACCAGGTCGAGTATCTCACGGGCCTTGTCTTTCTGACCGAGGTTTATGAGAATCTGAGCCAGTTCGGCGAACAGACGGCGATGGGTGTCGATCATACGGCGGTTAGTCTCATCCACGTATACATCGGGGTTATCCAGACCTCCGAACTTGAACTTCTTGCAGTTCTCGTACATCCTGTCGGGATCGATATATCCGAATGCGGAACTCTCCTCTTCGATGCCGACTTCAGTCCAGTTGAAAGGTGTGATTCTCTGTGCCAGACCCTCAAGCAACAGGTAATCCTGCAGATCCAGGAACGCGTTGTCAGGAACGGTTGTCGATATGAACAGAGGTCTCTCCCAGTTGCAGTTCGCAATCAGGTCGAGCATGAGGATCTCATTCTTGACCAGATAGTTCTTGCCCTTGAGTGATATGTACATGCGGTCGGGCATGTTGGCCTTTGTCTCCTCATCGTTTGCACCTATGTAGCAAGCAGGAATCTTCATGCCTGAACGCAGCACGGCATCCTTATCGATCTTGAACCAGATGGTGTCGGTAGGTATGATATGTTTCTGCTTGATCCAGTAGTCAATAACTGTCCTGAGCTCGTAGGTGGCAATGAGTTTCTCCCTGTCATTTTTCTGGAGGAGCTGCTTACCCAGATCGGGATCCACCTCAACGTAATCGTTAGTGCCGGTCTGATACTCGCTTCGGTCAAATGATATGGGCAGGGCAGGTGAATCGTAAGCGGGACGTTTCATCTGGTCCACATACCAGTCTGTCATGAAGTAACTCAGATTGCAGCAGCGTGCATCGGTACGGAATCCCTCGGTCTCAAAGTTGTACCAGAGAGGGAATGTATCGTTATCACCGTTGGTGAATATGATAGGATTACCCTCCTCGGGAAGTGACATGAGGTAGTTCTGGCCAAAGTCACGGCAGGCGTAACGTCCGCTGCGGTCATGGTCATCCCATGTCTGGCTTACCATCTGGATGGGAACCAGCAGACAGAGAACTGTAGCGATAACGGCCGATGCCTTCTTGCCTGCAATATCTTTCAGGTAATCGGCGATGGCAGCTACGCCCAAACCTATCCATATGGTGAACGCATAGAACGAACCGGCATAGGCGTAGTCACGCTCACGGGGCTGCTCAGGCGTCTGGTTCAGATAAACCACGATTGCCAGACCTGTCATGATGAACAGGGAGAGGACTACAAAGAACTGCTGTGTGCCCTTCTTGCCCTTGCCAATCTGCCACAGAAGGCCGATGAGACCGAGAATCAGAGGCAGGCAGTAGAATACGTTGTGTCCCTTGCCTTTGTATATCTCCGGAAGCAGTCTGGGATCTCCGTCTGTGAGTAAACGGTCGATGAACCTGAATCCTGTAATCCAGTTTCCGCTCTCGGGTTCGCCAAAGTGATTCTGGATGTCATTCTGGCGTCCTGCAAAGTTCCACATGAAGTATCTCCAGTACATGAAGTTAACCTGGTAACGTATAAAGAACTTGAGGTTCTCACCCTGTGTAGGAATGGTTACCAGCTTTTTCTCACCACGTATGGAACTCTTGTATTTCTTACCCTTGATTCCTCCTACCCACATGTTGTAGTCGCTGATATGTCTTGTATCGGCGCTGTACATACGGGGGAAGAACATGTTCTGGGCGTACAGGGCCTCCTGCTTCACGTCCTTAACGTAGTAGTGGTCCTTCTCTCCCTCCTTGGTCTTCTCCTGACGTCCGTAGGAGTTACCCTTGTTCTTGTAGCGCAGGGCGAGTCTGTATCCGTCCTTTACAGGAATGTAATCATAGGCATACTCTGAACTGAAGGCCTGTCCGTAAAGGAGAGGACGTGAACCGTACTGCTCACGTGCCAGATACTCTCCGAGTGAGAATACATCCTCGGGTGAATCCTGGTCCATGGGCGGGTTGGCGGTTGAACGTATCACTATCAAAGCGTATGACGAATAACCGATGGTGATCATCATCACGCAGAGCATGATGGTGTTCAGAAGACTGGCCGACGGCTTAAAGTTATCGGGAACAACCTTGGTGAAGAGGTAAATTGCTCCTGCACCCAGGATGATGATACCCAGTACTACGCCACCTGCGGTGTGACCGTAGAAAGGTATACCTGCAAATGCTATGGTAAGCAGGAATGAGAGGTACATCAGGGACTTGCGGTCTCCGCGCTGTGTCTCATAGACGCTCCACAGCAGGATAGCCACAAGAAGGATGATGTAAACGATAAGACCGCTGTTGAAAGGCAGACCCAGTCCGTTCACGAACAGAAGCTCGAACCAGCCGCCTACCTTTACGATACCCGGAACGATACCGTACAGAACGGCAGCGATGATCACGCCTGACAGTATTACGGCAAGTACGCCGCCCCAGAATGTGGGGTTGCTTATCTTCTTGAAATAGTAGACCAGTACTATGGCTGTGATACAGAGCAGGTTGAGCAGGTGTACACCTACCGATACGCCTATCAGATAGGCAATGAGTACCAGCCAGCGTGCGCTGTGAGGCTCATCGCAGTTCTCCTCCCACTTGAGTATAAGCCAGAATGTGACTGCGGTGCAGAATGATGAATAGGCATAAACCTCACCCTCTACGGCGCTGAACCAGAATGTATCGGACCAGGTGTAGGCCAGCGCGCCCACTATACCTGAACCAAAGATGGTAATCATCTGCCAGAGATCGGGCTCCTTCTTGTCGGCTACCAGCTTCTTGGCAAGCATGGTTATGCTCCAGAACAGGAACAGTATGCAGAGTGCGCTGAGCAGGGCAGACATGGTGTTGACCATCATGGCGACCTTTGAGGGGTCACTGGTGAACTGTGAGAACAGGTTGGCGGTCAGCATGAATATAGGTGCCCCAGGGGGGTGTCCTATCTCCAGTTTGTATCCTGTGGTTATGAACTCCGGGCAATCCCAGAAGCTGGCGGTCGGCTCGATTGTCATGCAATAGGTAACTGCGGCTATCGCAAATACCAACCAGCCGATGATTGTGTTCAGTCTTTTGTAATTCATCATTCCTTTAATTGGTCTATTGAAAGTCTCAAAGGTAAAGTTTTAAAGGTTAAGGTCAATCAATTGACAGTTATTTAATGTTAGAGACTAATGTCAGAGGTCCTGTCCTATATCGCTGCGGAAATGCTTCTTTTCAAAGTCTATGAGACCTGCTCCCTTGAATGAGAGAGCCAGAGCCTCGGCCTTGTCCTTTCCGTATGAGCTTACGGCTATCACGCGTCCGCCTGCGGTTACCACGTTTCCGTTTGCATCGAAAGCGGTACCTGCATGGAATACTATGCTATCCTTGACCTTGTCGATTCCGCTTATCACGAATCCCTTGTCATAGTGCTGGGGATAACCGCCCGATACCAGCATTACGCATACTGCTGAGCGGGGATCCTGCTCAAGGGTCTTGGTGTCAAGGTTGCCCTCGGCCACGCCCTTAAAGAGTTCGACAATGTCGCTTTTTAAGCGAAGCATGACTGTTTCAGTCTCGGGGTCACCCATTCGTACATTGTATTCAATCACCTTGGGTTCGCCGTCCACATTGATCAAACCAAAGAAAATGAATCCCTTATACTCGAGACCCTCCTCTGCGAGACCCTCAACTGTAGGCCTGATTATGCGGTCCTCGACCTTTTTCATCCACTCCTTGGTAGCAAAGGGTACAGGTGATACAGATCCCATGCCGCCGGTGTTCAGGCCGGTGTCATGTTCACCTACACGCTTGTAGTCTTTTGCCTCGGGGAGAATCTTGTAGTGCTTGCCGTCGGTGAGAGCAAATACCGAGCACTCTATTCCGCTCATGAACTCCTCGATCACTACGCGTGACGAGGCGTTTCCGAACATACCGCCGAGCATCTCCTTGAGTTCCTTCTTGGCCTCATCAAGGGTGGGCAGTATGAGAACTCCCTTACCTGCGCACAGGCCGTCGGCCTTGAGTACGTAGGGAGCCTTGAGAGTCTCAAGGAACTTGAGTCCCTCCTCAAGGGTCTCACCGGTGAATGTCTGATAGGCTGCGGTGGGAATGTTGTGACGCTGCATGAAACGCTTGGCAAAGTCCTTGCTGCCCTCCATCTGGGCGGCAGCCTTTGAAGGACCTATTACAGGGATGGCGGCAAGAGCGGCGTCATTCTTGAAGTAGTCATAGATACCGTTTACCAGAGGATCCTCAGGGCCTACTACGACCATATCGATTTTCTTGTCCAGTACGAAAGCCTTGATGGCGTCAAAGTCATTAGCCTTGATTGCTACGTTCTCACCTGCGTTTGCGGTACCGGCGTTTCCCGGTGCGATGTAGAGCTTCTCGGTCTGAGAACTCTGTGCAATCTTCCAGGCCAGAGCATGCTCACGGCCTCCGCTTCCAAGTAACAGAATCTTCATATCTTATTGTTTTTTGTTTCCTGATTTAAAACCTCTTTTGGGTGCCGGGCGTCCACCCTCCTTGCGGAAGGGCTTCCCTTCGGATGATGACTTGCGGAACGGGCGGTCGCCTTCTCTGTGGAAACTGCGCTCACCCTCCTTACGGAAGCTACGCTCTCCTTCTCTGCGGAAGCTGCGCTCTCCCTCTTTGCGGAAACCGCGCTCTCCTTCTTTGCGGAAAGGTCTGGGCTTGGAGTCCTGAGTCCTGCGTGCAGGTCTCTTGGGCATCTCCGCTGACTCTCCGTTCTCGCGTGCCTCCTGCTTCTCGGCCAGACGTGCCTTATGACGCAGGGTGCTGCTACGGCGTGAGGGGAGGTCATCTTTCTTGAGACGGCCTTCACCTCCGCGGAAATCGTTGTAGCGTCCGTCAAATATCTCATATTTGCGCAGCTCGCAGGGGAGTGCGCCGTTAAAGAGAGGAATCTTGGCTGAGGGTTTGAGGCCTATCTTGTCAAAGCACTCATAGTGGTAGCTTATAATCCAGGCCTCACCGCCTATGAGGGCGTGCTTGAGACGCTCACCTATCATCTCGTAGAGACCGAGCAGGTTGTCATCGGTCAGACGCTCGCCGTAGGGCGGGTTGGTCACGATCACGGTGCGCTCCTTGACAGGCTCAAAGTCCTTGAAGTCACGCTGCTCGAACTGTATCACGTCAAGCAGGCCGGCTGCCTTGGCGTTGCGCTTGGCTGTCAGGATGGCCTTGGGGTCCTTGTCGTAACCCTTTATGCTGAACTCGAACTCACGCTCGGCTGAGTCATCGTTGTATATCTGCTCAAAGAGGTCGCGGTCAAAATCCTTCCATTTCTCAAAGGCGAAATGGCTGCGGAACAGGCCGGGTGCCATGTTCTTGGCTATGAGTGCAGCCTCGATGGGTATTGTTCCGGAGCCGCACATGGGATCCACGAAATCGGACTTGCCGTCCCAGCCGGACATGAGTATCATTCCGGCTGCAAGCACTTCGTTCAGGGGAGCCTCCATGGCCTCCTGACGGTAACCGCGCTTGTGCAGCGACTCACCGGAGCTGTCGAGTGACAGCGAGCAGTCATCGTGTGAGATATGGATGTGGAAAGTGAGGTCAGGGTTGGCCACACTTACGTTGGGGCGTTTGCCGTATTTGTCACGGAAATAGTCTGCAATTGCGTCTTTTACACGGTATGCCACGAACTTGGAGTGGCGGAAATCCTCACTGTAGACTACGGAGTCTACGGCAAAGCTGTCGGTTATGGACATGTACTTCTCCCAGTCAACCTTACGGCAAATCTCATAGACCTCGTCGGCGCTGTCGGCCTTGAAGTGAAGGAAAGGTTTAAGGATGCGGATTGCAGTACGCAGATGAAAGTTGGCCTTGTACAGAAGGGCCTTGTCGCCCTTGAAGGATACCATGCGGTTACCAATGGCCACTCCATTGGCTCCCAACTCAATAAGTTCTTTTGCAAGAATCTCTTCCAGCCCCTGGAAGGTCTTGGCTATCATTTCAAATTCGGTCATCTATGGATGATGATTATACGGACTGCAAAGATAGGGATTTTAATTGATTTCACTTCATCTTGACTGTGACCTTTTTGCCGCTGTAGCTAACGGACTTGGGTTCGCTTCGCCTGCCGTCCCTGATGAGGACTACGCGGAAGGTGCGGTTGGCTATCATACCGTTATACGAACCCTGTCTTGCATCGATGGTGAGTTTGCCTGACTTGTCGTTCCAACTGAATCCGATGGTGCTGAATGCTCCCTTCTCGTAGTTGTAGTTGTCAAACTCATCCTCGTAGAGGCAGAACTTACCGTCTGCACCGGCATATACCAGTATCTCAAGGTCATCCCACGGTTTCTCTGTGGAGTACTGTACATCAGGGCCGATGGGCAGGATGCTACCGGCCTTTACATAGAGCGGGATGCTCTTGATATTTACTTCACGCTCTATCTCCTGTCCGCCTTCAAACAGCTTTCCGGTCTCAAAGTCATACCACTTTGTACCTGCAGGCAGATATACCTTGGTGCTCTTGGGGGCGTTGAAATCCACATCGCCTATTCCTGCGCGGCTCTTGCTTACGGCCCTTTCGGGGGTATACTTGGCTTCAAGCACCGGAGCAACCAGGAGTGAACGGCCGAACATGAACTCGTTACCTATGTTCCAGACGTTCTTATCGGCTTTGAAATCCATCATGAGGGCACGCTGATAGGTGCCGTTGTTGGCATTTACGTCATGGGCCAGTGAGTATATATAGGGCAGCAGGCTGTAACGTAGCTTGACTGCACCGAGCAGGGCGTCATAGACAGGTTCGCCGGCTTTGCCGTAGTAGTAGAGCTCACGCGGAACCTCGGTGCCGTGGCTGCGCATCATGGGGCAGAACACGCCGTACTGCATCCAGCGTACATAGAGTTCCTGATAGAGGGGGTTCTGGGTGGCGCTGCCGTCCTGAGAGCGCTCGTTGTAGCTGTTGGCAAAGAATCCGCCCAGGTCACTGTTGAAGTTGGGGTTGCCGGTCAGGGCAAAGTTAAGGCCTGCGGGAACCTGATTGCGCAGTGAGTTCCAGTTGGACTGCACATCGCCTGACCAGGTGTTTGAGCCGTAGCGCTGCTGGCCTGCAAATACCGAGCGGGTGAGTATGAGCACACGCTTGTCACTGCCGTTTTCCATGGCGCGCTGGTTGTCATAGACACCGCCTACTGCCATCAGAGGGAATGCGTTGCGTACGCGGCGGAACGGTCCCATGGCCGTAGGCAGGTCCAGATCCTCCTCCTTAAAGTCCAGATGGTCAGGTTCAGTTGAATCCATCCACCATCCGTCTATGTCCAGGTCATAAAGGCGGGTTAAGTGGCTCCAGTATATGTCACGGGCCTCTTTGTTGAAGGGATCATATGGGCGAACACCCGACGGGTAATCCATTCTGGGAGGCCATTCGGATAATCCGCTCTGAGGCCAGGTCTGAAAATCCAGCAGCATCCCCTTGGGTTGGAGCTCACGGTAAGGCTTGGTCATGGGACCGAACGATGACCATATGGAAATCATCAGCTTGGCGTTCCGGTCATGGATATGCTTGATCCAACGCTCGGGATTGCTGAAATCGGGATTGTTGAACTCCATGGCGTTCCAGAGGTAGTTGTCACCCCAGTACTGCCAGTCCTGGATCATGACGTCAATGGGCACACCGTCGGCACGGTAGCGGTCCAGAACATCGGTCAGTTCACGTGATGTCTTGTAGCGCTCGCGGCTCTGCATGAATCCGAAACTCCACAGTGGCAGCATGGGTACGGTGCCGGTGAGCTGGCGTATGCCTGCAATCACTCCGTCGGCGTCACCGCCGTAGATGAAGTAGTAGTCTATGCAGCCTCCGTTATCGGATATGAACTGGAAACCGTTCTCGTTTGAAATGAACGTGGTGGGTGAGTAGTTGTCCCAGAACAGGCCGTAACCCTTGATGGACTGTATGATGTTGCAGTAGTCATCGGTATTGCCCTGGATCATGCGGCGGTTGGTTCCGCGCATATCCATACGGCCCTCCTGCAGTATTCCTACACCGTATATGGGTTCGTCGGCATCGGTCTTGAATGTCTGTCTTACGCCGGCATCGGCGAACAGAGGTTTCTCAGGTGTGGGCTCGTTAATGGATGATACGTTTTCCATGAGCAGAACATTGCCCTTGTTGTCTATGAATGATACACTGCCGTCAAAAACGTTTACAGTGAGTTTGTCTGATTTATAAACGTCAATGGAGACATTCTCATTCAGCTTTTCCTTGGAGCGGGTAACCTTAACCTGCTGAGGCTGCATGATGACAGACAGGCTTTGCCTGGTATCGGTGTTTTGAGCCGGAGTCTTGTATATGCGCACGATTGAGGGTGAGTAGAATGTAACCTCAACGTTTGTCTGTTGTGCCTGGGCAACGTATAAACCGGCCAACGCGGCGAATAGGGTCAGTAACTTTTTCATTATTGTAGGTCTGTTTTATGATCTGATTTGATGAATACGGGTATGCTGTTTATGGAAACCGGTACTTCAACATAACCGCCTCCCTGATATATCCTGTCATCTTCTGACTCAAAGAGTTTCCATCCGGCCTTGTATCGGGGCAGGTAGACGCGCATGCTGCTGATTCCGGGTTCGGTGACCGGGCATACCAGGAGCGAGGGGCCGAACATGAATTCGGTCTGCTGTCGGAGAGCCTCGGCATCCTGCGGGAAGTCAAACACCAGCGGGCGCATCATGGTGTAGTTCTCCTCACTCACCTTTCTGGCAGACTCCAGGATGTATGGCTGCAATCTGTAACGAAGGTCAATCTGGCGGCGGAAATTCTCCTGGGTCTCGGGAGAGTAATTCCAGGGCTCGGTCCGGCTCATGTAGCCATGCACACGCATGAACGGCAGATATACGGCCGTCTGGATCCAGCGCATCATACGCTCCTGATAGTCGGCATCCGTGTACTGGTTGCCCGGACGGAAGAATCCGCCTGCGTCATATGTCCACCAGGGCTGACCTGTAGCCATGAGGTTCAGTCCGCCTGCTATCTGGCGGCGCAGGGTCTCCCAATCGTTACCTACGTCACCGGACCAGTTCACGGCTCCGTAACGCTGTATTCCGATGAATCCGCTGCGGGTGAGTATCATGGGGTCGCGGTCGGGCTGGTCTTTCTTAAGTCCGTTATAAACGGTCTCGTTCACCTTGTTGGGGTAGGCGTTGCGGTAGAACTCACCCGGGATGGTACCGCCTGCCACCATACGGCCCTTAAGGTCATCGTTCTCAGGCTCGGTAGCGTCCTGCCACCATGCGTCTATGCCGGTGGGCAGAAGGCGCTGGCTGAAATTCTTCCAATAGGTGTTGGCGGCATCAGGGTTGAAGAAATCAATCCAGTCGGTGCCGTCTATGTAATAACCGGCGTCGTTCATCTCACGGCCTACCTCACAGTTCTTGTCTATCTTGGACCAGACGGAGAGCATGAGCCTCATATCGAGAGAGTGGAGTTCATCGGTCATGGCCTTGGGGTCGGGGTATTTGTCCTCATCGAACTTCATGGCGTTCCAGCCGTACTTGCCCCACCACTGCCAGTCCTGGACTATCACGCTGGTGCGGTAGCCCTCGCTGACCAGACGGTGAGCGTTCTCGAGCAGTTCATTCTGGGAGTCATAACGCTCGCGGCAGTGTATGTAACCGAAAGCCCACTCCGGCATGGAGGGTACCGTTCCGGTCAGGTTGCGGTAGGTGCCTATTATCTCATCGGCCGTTCCTGCGAATACGGTGTAATCCAGGGCAACGGCTACGGGTGAACTGAATGTGGTGACATCGGTCACCTTTCTTATACCAACGGTGGGTTTGTCACCGCGTGATCCGCTCACCAGTATCTTGTGAGTACCCTTGGTCAGATGGGTTATGGCCGATGTGGTGGGCGGGAGCCAGGTGTTGTTGGCGTTGATGACGGTGTCACCGTCTATGAGCAGCAGCTGCTTGCGTGCCATGGCCTGGCCCACATCCAGAAGAATGGAATAGTCGGCATCGGCCTGAACCTGGAACTCACCGCTGAAATCGTTAAAGAAGCGGCGCTCACGTACGTTACCGGCCGTACCTGTGGCGTTGACTGTGACTGATGTGCCGTCAGAGCCTTGCTGTTCCAACTCTATTATGGTCTCCGACGGGTTGAATTCGGTCAGTCCGTAGTTGTTCCATAAAATGCCGTATCCCTTGTTGGATATGACCATCGGAATGGAAATCTGGGTGTTGACCTGTGTCAGTCGGCGGGTCAGTCCGCGTATATTCAGGTAGCCGTCCTGGAACTGGCCGGTTCCGAACAGGAACTCATCGGACCCGGTCTTGAAGGACTGGCTTACCTCCAGGGAGTTGAATGAGCCGGTCTCGCCTATGTTGACTGAGCGTGAGCCTTTAACTTCGGACAGGAGTCTTTTGCCCTTGGAATCAAAGAACGTCACCTGTCCGGTGTTGGTGTTCACCTTGGCTGTGATCCGGGGTTTGAGGGTGCTTACGGTTACGGTATGTCCTAACTGTTTATACACCAATGACTGTTTCTGATTGGACTGAGTATAGGTCAGCTCCTCAAGTTTGGGCAGTACAATGTTCTCCGGGAGGAACCTGACCCTTATGGCTGCATCGGAGAGAGTCGTCAGGGAGAGTATTCCGGCATCGGTCTTGATTGATACTGTGTTGTCATCGGAGCATACTCTGGCGTGTGTGCAGGCGGAAAGGACAACAGTTGAAAGAAAGATACAAAGGATGGACTTTCGCATTATTGAAAGTGATTTAATTGGTTTAAGGCAAAGGTAATCAAAGTAATCCTTTCGGGAGAATTTTTACGGGACAAAATAAATGCTTATCTTCACGGCATCAGTAATTTGCCTTGTCATGAAAAGAGTTTGCATTATTGCCTTAATGGTATCGTTTTTATCCAGTCCTGCCCTTATGGGTCAGGGTGTGGAGCGCGTCCAGGAGTCCAAGACTACCTACAAGACCATTATTGATATGCTGCGTCATGAACCCGGTCTCACAATCATCGGCTCAGGCGAGGAAGGGGTCATGCCCAAGATGTATATCCGCGGTATAGGAACCACTACAGACCAGTATCAGCCCCTTTTTGTGGTTGACGGGCTCAGGACCGATGATATCATGTACGTAAGCCCTGAGAATGTCTACTCCATCAAGGTAATCAAGGACGGAACGACTGCCATCTACGGTATGGAGGGAGCCAACGGAGTGATTGAGATCCGCACCAAGGGAGCGGTCGAGGCTGAGATAAAGGCTAAGGATAACAAGAAGGTCCTCAAAAAGGAGAAAAGAAAATCAAGAAAGGCCCGGAAGAGACTCTCCTCCGCGCCTTTAGACTCTATAAGATAAGGCGGTTTCCGGCCCTTCTGTCAGAAACTGTATATGGCCGAAAGGGTCAGTCCCAGCGTGTTTAAACCCTCCCTCTGTTCCTTTTCCAGTTTAACGTCCGATGTCACCCCTTCAGGATCGGTGTGACTCATCGAGGTGAGAGTTCCTGTACAGTAACTGAGTTTGCCTCCTATTGACAATTCTTTTGTAATGCTGTATCCGTAGGCAAAGGTGTATATCACTCCCAAGGTATTGCCGGTCATTTTTTCATGGAGGTTATTGAAGTGGTCCTCATAACTGTAGAATATGGGGCCCATACCGATTTGAGTAAGGATTGTGTGTTTCTGGTTAAGGGAGACGGAACGTAGGGAATAGACCAGACCGTAAAAGTCCATATTTACATCTGTAGTCAGCAGACCTGTATTCTGGACACCCTGATACTCGAGAATGACATTGTCTTGTGATTGGGCGTTGTATCTGTTGAATACCAATCCGACTCCATGTCCGCTTTTGAAAATGTAGTTTATATCCAGATTCAGGCTCATTCCCCTGTTCAGTTTCTTAAGATGCTCTCTCTGGTCCGGGCCAAGCTGGTCGCTTAACCTGTTGGTCCTGACCCCCAAACCTATAGAGCCGTTTACAACCAGCCCTGGTTTCTGGTCGGCTTTAATCTCAGGCAGGGATTCCGTATAGGTAAGGTCGTAGCTGTTGGTCTTGTTCAGGAATACAGAGTCCGTCCTGAATACGAGAGTGTTGATTCGGTGTATGTTTGAGGTCCAGATGTCCGGTTCCAGATGCTGGTTTATGACCATGAAGTTTCCTCCTGCCTGCCAGGCCTCATTCTTGGCCAGGTTGACCACATTTTCATATGTTCCATTCTTCTTACTGGTAAAACCTGTATCGGTAACCCTTACCGAACCGAGCATCTCGGCATCTTCGGGAACAGCCTTTACGGTTTTGCTCTCAACCACAACTACATCCTGTGGGGAACTGACCGAAGCGGGGTATGTCTTTTGGAATGAAGTTATCACCTTAGGTGAACACGAAACAAGGACAAGTGCAAACGGGATGAATAGGGAATGAACTCTCATAATCAACGATTAAGCATATTCTATATCGCGAAAGTATGACTAATTGCATTAAAACCCCTCGTTTATATGGTAAAAGATTTTAATTTTGCGTCCCGGAACTTACCGTTGCTTTTATTATGAAATTCAGACTGCTTACTACCATCACAATGTGCCTTTCAGCCCTTTTTGCTGAACTTACCGCCCAAAACGTAAATCTACCGCCCTCGGTTCCCGATCAAGTCGTATTTGCAGGACAGACCATCAAGTTGGACCGTGCCGACCTCAGGGAGCGTATGGACCGTGAACTGATTGCCTTCACCTATTCGCATAACATGTCTACCCTTATGATAAAGAGGGCCAACCGTTATTTCCCGGAGATAGAGCCCATCCTTGAACGTATGGGTGTGCCCGATGACCTTAAATACCTGATGGTGATTGAGAGTAACCTGGACCCCCAGGCTGCATCGGGAGCAGGAGCCGCAGGACTTTGGCAGTTCACGCAGAGCACGGGACGTGCTTACGGACTGGAGGTCAATGCCAATATCGATGAGCGTTACAACACCGTCAAGGCTACCGAGGCGGCCTGCCGTTTCCTCAAGGAGGCATACGGCAAGTACGGCAACTGGATGACGGTAGCCGCCAGCTATAACGGCGGACAGCAGGGCATGGACCGTCGCATCGAGGCTCAGCATCAGACCGACGCCCTCAATATGTGGCTGGTCGATGAGACATCACGTTACATGTTCCGCCTGCTTGCAGTCAAGATGATGTTTGAGAATCCCTCGCAGTTCGGTTTCTCTTTCAAGCGTGAGGACCTCTACCCCTATATCCCTGTCAAGGAGCAGGTCAAGATAACCGATCCGGTCGATGACCTTGTCAAGTTTGCCGAGGACCATGGCATTTCATATGCGGACCTTAAGCGTGCCAATCTCTGGCTTAGGGAATCCAAGCTTAACAACAAGTCACACCGTACCTATTACATCGATATTCCCGATGTAAAGGCTCAGCACTACAATCCTTCCAAAACCAAGGTACACAGTCCTGCCTGGGTAAAATAATCATTCCTAATTTGTAGGGATTTCTCCTAGATTTTGGAGATAACAAAAGAAAAAGGCCAGTCTCACGACTAGCCTTTTTCGACCTGTTTTTCCAACTAAATCACTTTTAGCGGCATTTCGCCGCGTCCTTGATATAAATTAGTCTGTTTACGAGACTTTTCTGCAAATCCCGGTGTTGCTCGGAACCTGCAGACACTATATTGAGTCCGTAAATAAGAAAAAGTTAATTCTAATATAATGAGATTTCACTCAATTTAACATATCGTCAGCTATTTTAAGCCGAATTCCTTACGGATTATGTCAACGTAATCGAGTTTTTCCCAGGTGAACAGCTCCACGGTTACGGTGCGCTGGGGCAGGTAATGTGATGTAAATACTTTTGTCACAACCTCAGGTGTGCGTCCCATATGACCGTATGCTGCAGTCTCACTGTAAATGGGGTTACGGAGTTTGAGTCGGTTCTCGATAGCCTTGGGTCTCATGTCGAATATACGGTCCACGATCCTGGCAATCTCGGAGTCCGGCATATTCACGTGACTGGTTCCGTAGGTGTTAACGAAAATGTTAATGGGTTTGGCTACGCCGATGGCATATGAAACCTGTACCAGCACCTCATCGGCCACACCTGCAGCAACCAGGTTCTTGGCGATATGACGTGTGGCGTAGGCAGCTGAGCGGTCCACCTTACTGGGATCCTTTCCGCTGAATGCGCCGCCGCCGTGGGCTCCCTTGCCTCCGTAGGTATCGACAATGATCTTGCGTCCGGTAAGACCGGTGTCTCCATGGGGTCCGCCAATCACGAACTTTCCTGTGGGATTTACAAAATACTTTATGTCATTGTTGAACAGGGCCTTAACTTTGTCAGAGGTGATGGTGCCTATTA
>JBGURN010000014.1:0-11681 GCA_045131955.1 Bacteroidaceae bacterium | reverse complement strand
AAAGAGCTTAATATTATGTATTGCATTAATATGGGTATAAATGATATCTGGTCTGATAATTTGATATTGATTGATTCAGAAGGTAATAGTTTTTTTGTTAAAGACAAAGCAACAGGATTTGAGTGTTTTCCTTTAGCTAACAAAGCTGATGATATAATTAATGATTGGAACGAAAGGGGGTATGCTGAATAAGAAGAAACGATTCTTTCCGTTTGATTTTTGATGCGGTATCTTCAATTATACCATATGGAGCTATAATATACCCTTTCAAGTCAGACAATTTTGCCAAAGCGATACTTTGTAATACTTTTGTGCAATATGGATATAAGAAAGAAACGCGAGTGTCATAGTGCAGCCTTCAAGGCGAAGGTGGCAGTTGAGGCAATCAAGGAGAAGGAAACGCCACTGATTTAATAATAGGGACGGTTCCTGATGTGTTAGTTTTTGGAGAAAACTGCAACATTAGGAATGTTGATTTAAATTTGCATTATGATGAGAAAACTGTTTTTCATATTAGCATTTGTAGCAGTTATTACAAATGCAAACGCCCAGTCAAAAGTTAAGGTGTCTGGTTCTGAACCAAAAGTGGGAAATGTAATACACGGCGTTGTAAAAGATTCATTAGGACCGATGGAATCGGTTCAAATCATTGAATTTGATACTATCAATCAAAAGATTGTAGCCCAAACACTTACCGATAAGGATGGCCATTTTTCAATTGAACATGTCAATGATGCGCATATTATCTCAGCAGCATTTGTATTGCACTATTATGACGTTTCAAGCAGTATTTCAGGTAGTAATTATGAATTCTTTTTAAGAAAAGTACCTGAATCACGTGGAAGCATCAATACTTTAGATGACAAATTAAAAGACAAACCTTTATTGCTGTTGGATGGCGAACCCACTTACAAGGTAAATTGGGATGGATTTGATAAAACTAAAGAAAGCTACAGCAAGAAAGAGATTGCCGATTTAATGGGCATTGACATAAATACAATTGTCAAAATAACGGTTCTTCAAGGCGAATCCGCCATGAAAGAATGGGGAACGCGTGCCAAAAATGGGGTAATCCAGGTTCAGACAAAAGTTACAAACTAACACATTAGGAACCGTCCCTAATGTTACACTTTTATCTTTGGAAGGCGCGCGCCATCTCCCGCTTATCCTCATTCTCCTTAATGGACTGACGCTTGTCGTACTCGTGCTTACCCTTGGCAAGGGCTATGACCAGTTTGGCAAGGCCTTTGTCGCCTATGAACAGGCGGGTGGGGACGATGGTGAATCCGGGATTTTTGCTGTCGGCAGCAAGTTTGCGGAGCTCTTTCTTGGTGAGCAGGAGCTTGCGGTCACGCTTGGCCTCGTGGTTGTTGTAGGAACCGAATGCGTACTGGGCTATATGCATGCCTTTTACCCAGAGCTCTCCGTTTATGAACGTGCAGTAGCTGTCGGCCAGACTGGCTTTTGACTCGCGGATGGATTTAATCTCCGTTCCGGTGAGCACCAAGCCGGCTGTCCAGGTGTCAAGCAGCTCGTAGTCAAACGATGCCCGCTTATTCTTTATGTTTATGTTGGTCTTGGCTGTGCGTGTGGCCATAATCAGAAATCAAAGTCTACTGAGAGGAACTCTGACATCACGTTGCCGTTGAGCAGGTTCCTCTTGTATTTGAGCAGCTCGCCGTTGAGCTTCTGGTAACCGCGCAGCGTGTCGGGCATCATGACCTGAAGCACCACTTTATCGGGGTTGAGGCTGTCAAGGGCGTGCATCATCTGCTTGCGGCGCTGGTCCTCCTGTGCATCGGGCAGCTGGTCGCGGAGTGAGTTGAGGTCAAAGCAGAGCAGCAGCTGACCGGCGGTCTGGTTGGCACTCTCCTGGCGGCATTCGGGGATATCGGAATAGAGGCGCATCCTGAGTGTGTCTTCACTTACGCCGATAGGATAGAGCAGGAACTCCGGGGTCTCGGATGACATGGTGTAGAAAGCCGGCGATATGTTGAGCAGGCTGTCTTTCCTCCACATCTTGGGATATTTCATATCACCAAGGGTAATCTGGCTGAAATCATAATCAAAGTTCAGTGTGTCGGACGGCTGCTTGGCGGCCATGTCCTGTATGGGGTATTTGAGTGCAATCTTGTCAAGATGCTGTTCGCGCAGAAGGATGCCGTCCTCGTAGTAGAGGGTGGCTATGGCTATCACGCGATCGCCGTTGCTTACATTGAAATGGTCGGCATCGGCCGGATAGTTGAAGTTGTCAAGGTTAAGTTTGTCGGTTGTGAGGTCAAGGTCCAGCGACGCTTTACCGTCACCAACTTTTACAGTGGCAATGCGGCCTATCTGAACAGTGTAAGAGGCAGGGCCCATGGGCTCGCAAGCAAGGAAGGCCGATGCAATCACGGCCGATGAAACAAGACTGATTAATGAATATTTTTTCATTTTGTATAGCGTTTAAAGTGGCGTGTGCCACGGATATCTGAAGCAAAGATATGCAAAGAATGACGCTCACCGAAATTATCATATCAGTTTAACCACCTTTTAAAGTAAAAAATAGTGTCAGGCGGGAATTTTGAGTAAATTTGCGGCTGATTTGGATATTCATCATAAAAAACCATATTCCATTTATGATTTACTCAAAAGAAGTTGAAAACATGTGCGTAGTCCAGAAAGGACCCAAGCACGGTCCCGCTCCCATTCCGGAAGAGGGTAAGTGGATCAAGGCCAAGGAGATCAAGGATATCTCAGGCTATACCCACGGTATTGGTTGGTGCGCTCCCCAGCAGGGTGCATGCAAACTGTCACTGAACATCAAGAACGGTATCATTGAGGAGGCTCTCGTTGAGACTATCGGTTGCTCAGGTATGACTCACTCAGCCGCTATGGCTGCTGAGATTCTGCAGGGCAAGACTCTGCTGGAGGCTCTGAACACTGACCTGGTATGCGACGCTATCAACACCGCTATGCGCGAGCTGTTCCTGCAGATTGTATACGGCCGTTCACAGAGCGCATTCTCAGAGGGCGGTCTGATCGTAGGCGCCGGTCTGGAGGACCTTGGTAAGGGTCTGCGCAGCCAGGTTGGTACCATGTACGGCACCAAGGCCAAGGGTGTTCGCTACCTTGAGATGGCCGAGGGTTATGTAAACCGCATCGCTCTTGACAAGGACGATCAGGTTTGCGGTTATGAGTTCATCAACTTTGGTAAGCTCATGGATGAGATCAAGAAGGGTACCGATGCCAACGAGGCTCTCAAGAAGGTTACTTCAACCTACGGACGTTTCAGCAAGGAGGCCGGTGCAGTTAAGTTTATTGACCCCCGTAAAGAATAAGGAGATACTACTATGATTAGAGAAGTTAAGTTCGAATCACAGGATCGCAGAATCAAGCAGATCCTCGCTGCTCTTAAGGAGCATGGAATCTCCTCAATTGAAGAGGCTAACAAGATTTGTGACAGCTACGGCATTGATCCTTACAAGGCTTGTGAGGAGACTCAGCCTATCTGCTTTGAGAACGCCAAGTGGGCTTACGTTGTAGGTTGCGCCATCGCTCTCAAGGAGGGTGAGAAGACCGGTGACAAGAGCGCCGTTAAGGCTGCCGAGAACATCGGTATCGGTCTTCAGAGCTTCTGCATCCCCGGTTCAGTTGCCGATGACCGTAAGGTAGGTCTTGGCCACGGTAACCTGGCTGCCCGTCTGCTCTCTGAGAAGACACAGTGCTTTGCATTCCTGGCCGGTCACGAGTCATTCGCTGCCGCTGAGGGTGCCATCAAGATTGCCGCTAAGGCCGATAAGGTTCGCAAGCAGCCCCTGCGCGTTATCCTGAACGGTCTGGGTAAGGATGCCGCACAGATCATCAGCCGTATCAACGGTTTCACATATGTTCAGACCAAGTTTGACTACTACACCGGTAAGCTCAAGGTCGTTAAGACCATCCCTTACAGCGACGGTCCCCGTGCCAAGGTTAAGTGCTATGGCGCTGACGATGTTCGTGAGGGCGTAGCTATCATGTGGAAGGAGGGTGTTGACGTATCTATCACAGGTAACTCAACCAACCCCACACGTTTCCAGCACCCCGTAGCAGGTACTTACAAGAAGGAGCGTGTACTGGCTGGCAAGCCTTACTTCTCAGTAGCTTCAGGTGGTGGTACAGGCCGTACCCTGCATCCCGATAACATGGCCGCCGGTCCCGCTTCATACGGTATGACTGACACCATGGGTCGTATGCACTCTGACGCTCAGTTCGCTGGTTCTTCATCAGTTCCCGCACACGTTGAGATGATGGGCTTCCTGGGTATCGGTAACAACCCGATGGTAGGTTGCTCTGTAGCTTGCGCCGTTGACGTAGCTCAGGCTCTTGCCGCTAAGAAGTAATTAATTACCTCTTATTATATGACGGTCTCCTGCAATCCGCGGGAGACCGTCTTTTTTTGCTTTTTTTAATGGGTAAACGGCGGCTGGTTAAACAATTAGGACAATATTTGAACTCAAATGATATTGGTCGGGCGGTTTATTCCTTTATTTTTGCAAAGTCAAACTACGGTTAATCCAATTAGTGCATCATATGAAGAGATTATCAGTGATTTTGGTGATACTGTCCATGGCAGTATCGGTTTCAGCTCAGAGCAAATTACAGTCTAAGCTGACGGTGAATGACAAGAAGATCGAGAAGATTATCAAGCAGATGACCCTTGAGGAGAAGGTGGAGATGCTTCACAGCAAGACCATCATGTCATCGGAGGGTGTTCCCAGACTCGGTATTCAGGATATCAAATATGCAGACGGTCCTTTCGGTATCCGTGAGGAGCTCGGTGACGGTTTCCGTCCCTTAGGCTGGACCAATGACTCTGCAACCTATTTCCCCACAGGTTCTGCCCTGGCAGCCACATGGTCACCGGAACTGGCATATCAGTACGGCCATGGAATGGGTGTGGAAGGAAGACTACGCGGTAAGGATGTAATCCTTGGACCTGCCATCAACATACAGCGTCTGCCTGTTGGCGGCCGTACTTATGAGTATCTCTCTGAGGATCCCGTGCTGGCAGCTGCTCTGGCTGTAGGTTACACCAAGGGCTCTCAGGATGCCGGTACAGCTGTCTGCATCAAGCATTTTGCCCTTAACAACCAGGAGACAAACCGCGGCAGCGTGAACGTTATTGCCGATGAGCGTACCATCCGTGAGCTTTACCTCAAGCCTTTTGAGGCAGCCGTAAAGGAGGGCGGCGCCATGGTTGTGATGCCCGCATATAATAAGGTGAACGGATACTACTGCTCGGAGAACGAGCACCTGCTCAACGAGATCCTGCGTAAGGAGTGGGGATTCAAGGGTTTCACCGTATCTGACTGGGGCGGCACACACTCAACCATGGGTGCTGCACTGCACGGACTGAATGTACAGATGACCGGCAGCAACTACCTGGGCCAGCCCCTGATTGACTCTGTAAGGGCCGGTAAGGTACCTGAGAGCGTTGTCGATGACAAGGTACGTGAGCTCCTTCGTGTACGTTTTGCAATCGAGGCTATCCCCAACGATGTTGCCAACCAGGGTAAGACCAGTCTGCCCGAGCAGCAGAAGATTGCCTATGAGGTAGCCAAGAAGTCAGTCGTACTGCTTAAGAACGACGGCGGACTGCTACCTATCAGGAAGGATGTAAAGAAGATTGCCGTAATCGGTCATAACGCCGTTGCCATCACAGCCAACGGTGGTGTAGGTGCCGGTGTCAAGGCTCCTTATGAGATAACTCCTCTCATGGGTATCCAGAACCATGCTAACGGCATAGAGGTGACATTCAACGAGGGTTATGCACTGCCTCAGGCAGGCGGCTGGGGAAGACCCGCTCCGTCACCCTCAATCAACACAGACCTGCTCATTGAGGCCATCAAGGCTGCCAAGGAGGCAGACCTGGTAATATTCGTAGGCGGTACCAGCAAGTCAATCGAGACTGAGGGAAGTGACCGCTCGGACATAAAGCTGACACTGGGTCAGGAGGAGCTGGTTGCAGCCATCTCTGCTGTCAACCCCAACATAGTAAGCGTAATAATAAGCGGCGGTCCCTGTGACCTGCAGAAACTTGAGAAGTATTCACCCGCTATCGTACAGGGCTGGTGGAACGGTCTGGAGGGCGGTAACGCTCTGGCCGATGTGTTGTTCGGTAAGATCGCTCCCTCAGGCAAGCTGCCTTTCACATTCCCCATCAAGCTCGAGGACTCTCCCGCTTACGCCATGGGTAACTTCCCGCAGAGAGCTTCATCGGACGGTGACCTGTTCACCAACATGTACCGTCAGGACCTGGGTGGTAACGGCAGCTCACGCCGTTCAAACGCTGTGCCCGATGCTCTCTACACCGAGAAGCTGCTGGTCGGCTACCGCTGGTTCGACACCAAGGAGAAGCCCGTCATGTACGCATTCGGACATGGTCTGTCATATGTTGATTTCAGCTACTCGAACATAAAGACCAACAAGAGCAAGTATGGCGCCAAGGATGTCATCAAGGTGACATTCAACCTCAAGAACGAGGGCGGCATGGAGGCCGATGAGGTGGCACAGCTCTACGTACACTACAAGGATTCCAAGGTTGAGCGTCCTTACAAGGAACTTAAGGCATTCAAGCGCGTAACCCTGGGCGCAGGTGAGACCAAGACCGTAACCCTGGAGGTTCCCGTATCGGAACTCCGCTACTGGGACGAGTCCAAGACCACTGATGGCTGGACTCTGGAGAACGGCGAGATTGAGCTCATGCTCGGTGGCGCATCGGATGATATCCGTCTCAACGCAACTGTTACGATCTGATTGCTTGAGAGTGACCAGAATAAACGGACCGTTCGTAATGGACGGTCCGTTTTTTTATGATAATGTAAGAATGAGCTGAGTCTTAGTGTCGGGGCCTACCCGGTAGCGGTTGTCGCTTCGGCGGCCCATGACCCATATTATGTCATCGCCGTGGAGAACCACCAGCTGACGCTGCCTCTCCAGTGGGCTTACCTTGCAGTCTGTCAGGTAGTCGCTCACCAGCTTACGTCCTTTCATGCCGAACGGTATGAACCAGTCGCCTTCACGCCAGCGGCGTATGGTGATGGTGCCATCGCTTACCAGTGATGCATCGAGAGTGGCTGTATCCGGTGAGGCCGATATGGCCGATCCCGCGGGTGCTGTCCTGATGCTCAGGATGCCGCCTTCGGGCAGCTGTAACTCTTTCTGCTCAAGGCTTACGGTAATCTCATCCTGTTCTGAACCGGACAGGGCCGATACTATGAACGAGTCACGGTCCTTTACAATCTGATGGGTGGAGGAGAGGAACCGCGTGCCCGGCTGCGAGTGGAGCGAGCGTGATACCGCTGCAATCTGTGTCTCGTTGAATCCCAGCGGAGAGAGTATCTCAAAGAGGAATCCCTGGACCGAGGGTAGGGTGCTCAGGGCATCGATGCTTATGCTTATTGCGCCGTCCTTCTCAGTGACGCATCGGTCACGCATGGCCTCAAGAGCCGGGAGATACATGTCATAAGCCATGCTCAGATGGCTGGATGTACCCATGATGGCGTCATCGGCCGAGGGGTTGATCTCACGCATGAGCGGGAGCAGCTTGAGACGTATCTTGTTGCGGGTGTAGTCAGTCTCCAGGTTGGTGCTGTCAGTCACATATGACTGTCTGTCCTCCCTGAGCCACTGCTCGATCTCGTCTCTCGACACGCACAGCAGCGGGCGTATGATATGGCCGTTACGGGGCTTGATGCCTGTAAGTCCTTTGATTCCGGTGCCTCTCAGGAGGTTGAGCAGCACGGTCTCAACAGAGTCGTCACGGTGGTGGGCTATACATACTGCAGCGGCGCCGCGCTCCTTCATGATACGCTCAAAATCGGCGTAACGCAATTCCCGTGCGGCCATCTCGATCGATATACCGTGGTCCGATGCATACTTGCGCGTGTCATAACTGCATGTTACCAGTTCCACACCGAGGGTGCGGCACAGCTCGGTCACGAACTCCTGGTCACGGTCACTCTCGCTGCCGCGCAGGTGGAAATTACAGTGTACTGCAGTGCACGGATAACCCAGAGCAAGCAATACCTTAAGCAGGGCGGTGCTGTCCGCTCCGCCGCTCAACCCAACCAGGACGGGCTGTCCGCTCTCCAGAAGCCGGTTGCGGTCAATGTACTCCTTTACTCTGTTTACTAAATCCATAGCGTTATCAGGCTCAAAGATAGCTCTTTTTTAAGACAATCGCTGTCATTCAAGAGACAGCATTCCAAGTATGAGCCTCATGTAGAAATAGGTGCCGTCATTGGCGTGGTCCTCGTTCCTGGTGACCTCCCATGTGATGTTGGGGTTGCCGGCCATCTTGGTCTTGAGACTCTGGTAACAGGCGAACGGAACGCAGTTGTCCTGGTCGGCATGACAAACGTACATGGCCTTGTGCGGTGACCAGCCCACAGTGAGGTCATTCCTGCTGTTATGCTCAACGAGGAACCTGTAAAGGGATGACTTCCGGTCAAAGAGGTCGGGGTTCACCATCTCCCGGAGGGTATAGCATCCGCTCTCATGTATGAGCCTTATGAGCTGCCTGGTATTACTCTGTTTGGCCTGAATGGCTTCAAAGAGACCTGACTCCCTGAGCTTGCGCGAGTAGAGGATAGTGTCGCTGTAAGCCTCTCTCATGGCGGGATTCTCGTCACGGGCACCCTCCAGGGCACATATTATGACGATGGGATAGGCTATGGTGTCATCGGGAATGGACGAGTAGTGTTCAAGCAGGGCGTTGGGGTCATAGGGACCGCCGCCGCAGATGCTCTTTTTTATGTGCATGGTCCTGTCAAGCTCCGGGTCGAGTTCCACCTCTCTTGCTATGGCGGCCGATACGGCACCTCCCAGCGAGTATCCGAAGTTGTATGTAAAGTAGTTCGGGACAAGTTCAATACCCAGGTCCGTAATGAGTGTCAGGGCGGCATTGAAGCAGTCTATGCTCTGACGTGCGAGCAACGTTGCATTGAAATATGGAAGGCGCATGTGGCTGGTGAGTCCCAGTCCCTGGTATTCGGGTGTGATGCAAATACCCTCGGAACCGGGTCTGTCCGATATTATCATACCGCCGGTCGATGACTGGGAGGGAGCCTCGTTATTGTTTACGTAGAACTGGTGGTTCTCCAGCAGAAGCCTGTTGTAGTTGTTGCGGGTTATGGGGTAGGTCACTGTTCCGGACAGACGTACCGAGTCGGTCCCGTCGGTGGAGTTGTACATGAATGCCACACGGGCTACCGATGACCGGATAATGGGTATGGAATAGCCTGACAGACCCTGTGTCAGGTCGGCGGCGGTGAGTGTATCGGTCTTTACGATCTCATACCACTCCCGTGGTGTAGTCTCAGGGATATCGGGATTCTCAATCTCCTCCTTCTCACAGCAGGTGAGCGTAAAGAGGAGGGTGAGTGCAGCTAGTGCTTTTATAGTCCTCTTAATCATAATCAGTGCTTTTTATTGGCACTCTTGTAGAGCTGCCGTGTATTATGGATGTTATGCCAGATGGTGTAGAATCCGCCTGCGACCGATACCAGGGGGTTCCAGAAGGTGTAACCCATCCAGATTCCGAATACGGTGTTCTTCTGTCCCAGGGACTGGCTGGCCTCTATGCGGTTGCCGGAGCGCCTTCCGGTCATCCTGCCTGCGGCGAACTGGAATACGCAGCAGAACATGGATGTGAGGGCCACTCCCACAAGTGTCAGTATGCTGCATCTGCTGTGTACGATGGCGCGGGTGCTCATGAGTATGGCCAGGGTGAGCGACACGCTCCAGAGGTAGAACGAGAGGTTCATCTTGGAGGCGACCCACTCATGGAAACGGGGCATGAGCCAGCGTACGGTCCATGCTGCGAGGCAAGGCAGTATGAGCAGCGGGAATACCTTGGCCAGAATGCGGCTGAAAGCGGCTACGAAGGTGATGCCGGCCTGCGGGTAGAGCAGGGGCACGGTGAGCGGAACCACCACCGATACCGCCAGGTTGATTATTATGGTGTACATGACCACCTGTGCCATGTCACCTCCCAGCTTGCCGGTGACCACTGCGCATGCGGTGGCTGTGGGGCATATCATGCAGAGCATGGCCGACTCAAAGAGTATACGGTGACGCAGTATCCATGCTGCCAGTGCGGTAGTGCTGTGCATGGCCCAGATCACTGCCAGCGAGAGCAGCAGGAACGAACCAACCTGTATGAGCAGGTTCCATATATTCCAGCGGGTGGGGTGCAGCTGACGCGGTTCTATGCGGCTGAAGCTTATGAACAGCATGAGGAACAGCAGTATGGGCTGGGCCTTGCGGCATATAAGCTCCAGCACGGGACCGGCAGTGTGGATGGAGGGTATCTGCATGTAGATGAGGTATGCGCTGGCGCCCGATATCATGCCGATCACAAGCATCCAGTCCTTAAGGAATTTCAATACTCTCTCTCTGTCAATCCTCTCTTTCATGTCAGTTCTCCCGGTTTTTATTGCAAAGATAGTCATGAATCTTGCAGAGAATACTATTTTTGTGGGATTTCCGTTTTATATTAGCGCACCTCAAAAACCATGCATTCAATGAAACCGGTTCGTCTCATCCTGGCTCTTACAGCCCTCCTGACCCTCTTGTCGTGTCACGACGAGTGGGAGTTCAGCAATGATGGGCGTTACCGGCTCTCCTTCTCGGCCGATACGGTCAGCATGGACACCGTATTCACGGGTGTGGCATCGGCCTCGGTCTGGTTCAAGGTCTATAATCACAATGACATAGGGCTCCGTTTCGATGCAGTTATGGGCGGCGGGGTGTCGAGTCCTTTCCGCATGAATATGGACGGCGAGGGTGGCTCCACTATCACGTCCCTGGAACTCGGCGCGGGTGACAGCCTGTTCTGCTTTGTATCGGTCAATATTCCCGAAAGCGGAGAAACCGGTATATTCCAGGCTTTTGATTCCATCCGGTTCATACTGGAGAGCGGCAACGTGCAGTTTGTGAGACTCTCTGCCGATGCCCGCAATGCCGTAGTCATGAAAGGGGAGAGGATAGAGTCCGATACAAGACTGACCCCGCGTTTACCTTATATAATCTATGACAGCCTCTACGTAAAGGAGGGCGCCACCCTTACTCTTGAGCCAGGTGTGGAACTCTATTTCCATAAGGGTGCGGTGCTTGACGTGGAGGGCCGTCTGGTGGCCCTGGGCAAGCCCGACAGCCTGATACTCATGCGCGGAGACCGTCTGGACGAGATGCTTGAGGAGCTGCCGTATGACCTGCTCACCGGACAGTGGGGCGGAATAAGGCTCAGGGGCTGCAGCTACGGAAATATGCTGGAGTGGTGTGACATACACGGCGCAGACTTTGGCATCAGGGCCGACAGCGCAGGCAGCGAGAACCTGAAACTGAACGTGGTGTCATCGGTCATACACAATATAAGAGGTAACGGACTGGAGGCTACCGGATGCAGGCTGTCGGTCGCCAACTCGCAGATTACCAATGCCGGAGGCGCGTGCGTGGATATAGCAGGCGGAGTGTCGGAGTTCACATTCTGCACTATCGCGGCGTTCTCGCTCTGGGATGGTGCGGGTCAGGCGGTGCTGCTCAGCGACAGCCGTGAAGGTCGTGGCGTTGGGTTTGGCGGTGCCTCGTTCAGTAACTGTATAATAACCGGACGTCATACGTCGGAGCTGCTTACGCAGTTTGCCGATTCCATAAGG
>JBGURN010000013.1:0-15684 GCA_045131955.1 Bacteroidaceae bacterium | reverse complement strand
GAACCTTAATCTCTCCGTTTCAATAATATCCATGAAAAACTAAAGACGGGACTTGAAGTCGGAATAACCGAAAGACTTGATAAGAGTGTAGTCAGAGCCCTGCTTGAGGTAGATTGCAGGCAGCGGCATGCCGTTGAACGTGTTGTTCTTGACCATGGAATAGATGGCCATATCCTCAAAAACCAGCACCTGCCCCTCTTTAAGCGGCTCACTGAACGAGTATTCCCCTATTATATCGCCCGATAAGCACGTGGGGCCGCCCAGTCGGTATGTGTATGCTTTCTCACCGGGCTGTCCGCTGTCACGCAAAGGGGGCCGATACGGCATCTCCAGCACATCGGGCATATGACATGCGGCCGATGTATCCAGAATCGCGATATCCATAGCACCTGCGTGATGCTGCACCTCGAGCACCTGAGTATGCAGATAACCTGCGTTGAGGGCAATCGCCTCACCCGGCTCAAGATATACAGTAAGGCCGTAGCCTTTAGACATACGTTCTATGCAACGCTCCAAGCGAGGAATATCGTAATCAGCGCGGGTAATATGGTGTCCGCCGCCAAAATTGACCCATTTCATCGTGGGGAGCCACTCGCGGAACTGCTCCTCAAAGCCGTTCAGCGTGGTCTCCAGGTCATCGGAGTTCTGCTCGCAGAGAGTGTGGAAATGCAGTCCGTCAAGCAGTTCCAACAGTGCGGGGTTCTGCCCCATTCCATCGCGGAATTCATCAAGAGTAACACCCAGACGGCTGCCCTTGGCGCAAGGGTCATAGATTGCATGCTCGGCAGGCTGGGTTGAAATCTGCGGATTGATACGCAAGCCCACCTGCAGACCGGCCTTCTTGGCGCGAGCACCAAACAGCTCCAGCTGACGGATGGAGTTGAAAACAATATGGTCGCAGATGCTCAGAATCTCAGGCATATCCTCCTCACGGAACGCCGGAGAGAACACATGATTCTCGCGCCCGGGCATCTCCTCGTGGCACAGACGTGCCTCAAAGAGTCCGCTCGCGGTTGCGCCACAGAGATAGTCCGATATAAGCGGATATACAGCATAGCAGCTGAACGCCTTCTGAGCCAGCAGGATACGGCATCCGGTACGGTCCATCACACCGCGCAACACCTTAAGGTTCTCCACCAGGCGGTCACGGTCAACGACGTAACACGGAGTATGCAATTCAGCCGCTTTCATCGGTCAAATCAGTCTACAAGTACGGGGTTCTCATCCACTACCCAAGGCAGGCCCCACTTGTTCAGGTCCTCCATGTATGGATCGGGATCGAACTCCTCAACGTTGAACACGCCTGCACCCTTCCACTGACCGGTCATTACCATAGCGGTACCGATCATGGCGGGAACGCCGGTGGTGTAAGAGATGGCCTGTGAACCCAGCTCCTTATAGCACTCCTGATGGTCGCACACGTTGTATATCTTGATGCTGCGTTTCTTGCCGTCCTTGGTGCCGGTATAGATGCAACCGATATTTGTCTTACCTACTGTGCGCGGGCCCAGTGATGCGGGATCGGGCAGCAGAGCCTTGAGGAACTGGATGGGAACGATCTCCCTACCCTCAAACATGACGGGATCGGTACGGAGCATGCCCACGTTCTCAAGACACTTCATGTGTGTCAGATAGCTCTGACCGAATGTCATGAAGAATCGGATTCTCTTTACGCCCGGGATATTCTTGGCGAGTGACTCAATCTCCTCATGATGAAGCAGATACATATCTTTCATGCCTACCTGCTCAAAGTTGTACTCGCGCTTTATCTCCATGGGCTTGGTCTCTACCCAATGGCCGTTCTCCCAGTATGAACCGTTGGCCGATACCTCCCTGAGGTTGATCTCGGGGTTGAAGTTGGTGGCAAAGGGATAACCGTGGTCACCGCCGTTGCAGTCCAGTATGTCGATGGTATCGATCTGGTCAAAATAGTGCTTGAGGGCGTATGCTGTGAATACGCTGGTCACGCCGGGATCGAATCCGGTTCCCAGTATTCCCATGATGCCGGCATCCTGGAAACGCTTCTGATATGCCCACTGCCATGAGTAGTCAAAATAGGCTGTGAAGCCCTGCTCCTTGCAACGCTTCTCGTAGATCTTGCGCCACTCGGGATCCTCGGTGTCCTCGGGCTCGTAGTTGGCTGAATCTACGTAGTGTACGCCGCATGCCAGGCAGGCGTCCATGATGGTCAGGTCCTGATACGGCAGGGCCAGGTTCAGTACTACGTCGGGCTTTACGCTCTTGATGAGGGCTATCAGCTCGTCCACGCTGTCGGCGTTCACCTTAGCTGTAGTGATCTTGGAGCGGCTCTTTCCCTGAGACTCGATCTTTTTCTTAAGGTCGTCACACTTGCTTACCGTACGGCTTGCAATGCAAATCTCGTTGAACACTGCGTCATTCTGGGCGCATTTCTGGATTGCTACCTGGGCTACTCCTCCGCAGCCTATTACTAAAACCTTTCCCATATCTTTTTTATTTTCAACTAATTCTAACTCCGCTAATTTTATCACTAGGGGGTTGCTGGACTACGGCCCCTTTGGGGCCTATCCCTCCCACGCCTTTTAGGCGCGGGCCCCTCCCTCTGACGCGCCGAGGGTGGCGACGGTCCCTCAACCCCCTAATGATAAAATTAGCTAATCACATCTTGATAGATAACAGTAATTCGCGAACAATCTTGCAGGCTGCGGCGGTTGAGGCGCCGGTTTGGTCGTAGGACGGACATAATTCGTTTACGTCAAGGCCTACTATTTTGCAGGATTTGCAGACTGTATATATTGCTTCTATCAATTGCATGAAGGTTACTCCGCCGTACTCGGGGGTGCCGGTGCCGGGGAATACTGAGGGGTCCATTACGTCCAGGTCTATGGTGAAGTAGACGGGGACCTGACCCAATGCAGCAACGGTTTCCTTCAAGCCTTCAAAGTTGAAGGGATGCAGGTCGGTGTGGCCGGCGCGGGCCCACTTCCACTCGGCTCGCTCACCGGAGCGGATTCCGAACTGGTGGATGCGGCCGTCGCCCACCAGGTCGTGGCAGCGGCGGATTACGCAGGCGTGTGAGAGCTTTACATCCAGATAGTCGTCACGCAGGTCGGTGTGTGCGTCAAAGTGGATTATGTGCACGTCGGGGTATTTCTTGAATACCTCGCGGAAAGCTCCCAGGCTTACCAGGTGCTCACCTCCTATCATGAAGGGGATCTTGCCATCGGCCAGAATCGTGGCGGTACGCTCCGATATCTGGTCCAATGCTTTCTCGGCACTGCCTATGCAGAGCTCTATGTCACCGCTGTCAAATACGCTGATGTCCTCCAGGTCGCGGTCCTGCCAGGGGCTGTAGGTCTCCAGGCCAAAGGATTCGCTGCGGATGGCATGCGGGGCAAACCTAGTGCCGGGGCGGAATGACGTGGTGGAGTCAAACGGTGCACCGAACAGCACTATGCGCGCATCGGAATAATCGGCATCACAGCCTATGAATGTCTCAACGTTCCTCTCCAACATGACTTAATCATATATGCGCTCCACATCGGCCAGCATGCGCTCCACGTATGCCGGGAGGGCAAAACAGCCTTTATGGAGGTTGGTTGTGTAATAATCGGTCTTGATTCCAAGCTGGTTCCAGGCCTCGGCATCCAGGTCAATCACCGGACGGAACTTCTTGGATGCGAATCCGAACAGCCAGTAACCCGACGGGTATGTAGGTATATGGGCCTGATACACGCGGCTTATGGGGAAACTGTTCACGATACGCTTGTGAGCCTTCTGGGTCTCTATGCGGTCCTCCTCGTAGAAGGGACTCTGATGCTGGTTCACCATGATTCCATCGGCTTTGAGTGCCTTGTAGCAGCTGCCGTAGAACTCACGGGTGAGCAGACTCTCGCCAGGTCCGTAGAAACCGGCCGAGTCAACGATAATAAGGTCATACTCGTTCTCGATATGGCGGATGAATCGCAGTGCGTTCTCGGTGTAGATGGTCACGCGCGGGTCATCGAGTGACTCGGCCATCTCGGGGAAATACTCGCGGCAGGCCTGAACCACGCCCTCGTTTATCTCAATCAGGTCGATGGTCTTGACCGTCTTGTACTTGAGCAGCTCGCGAACCACGCCTCCGTCACCGGAACCGAACACCAGAATACGTTCAATTGCGGGATTCACGGCCATAGGCACGTGTGAGAGCATCTCATCATAGATGAACTCGTCACGCTGAGTGAATATGATGTAACCGTCAACGGCCAGGAAACGGCCGAACTCGGGTGACTCGAATATGTCCACGCGACCCAGGTCATTCTCAGCAGTGTAGAGGTGCTTATCGACCTTAACCGAGAACTTGACGTTGGGAGTATGAAGCTCAGTAAACCAGAATTCCATCTTTCACAGAATCAATATGTTGTACTTTCCCTAATCACATTCAGGCGCTCAACCTTCTCATCCTCGGGACCGGTGAGCTGGCATCCCTTCTCCTTGGCGTAGAGGATATAGTCGATGATCTCCTGCGTAATACGCTCACCCGGCGCCAGGATAGGAATTCCGGGAGGATAACACATGACGAACTCCGTACATATACGTCCGTTGGTCTCACGGATGGGAATCATCTCCTCCTTGGGAGCGTAGAAAGCCTCCTGCGGAGTCATGACCACCGACGGGTTGATATACTCATGGTCAAACAGACCGGTGCGGTCCTTGCTGTATCGGCGTTTCACGTCAACCAGCGCGCTCACCAGTCGCTCCACCTCACGCATGCGGTCGCCTATCGAAATGTAAGCCAGCACGTTACCCATATCACCCAACTCCAGCTGGATGTCATACTCGTCACGCAGCAGGTCATAAACCTCAATGCCTGCAAGACCGATATCCAGGGTGTAGACAGTCAGCTTGGTGGGGTCAAAGTCATACACGCTGTCACCGTTTATCAGCTCCTTGCCGTAAGCGTAGTAACCGCCAATCTTGTTGATCTCGGTGCGGGCGTAATCGGCAATACGCATCACCTCGGCGAACAGCTCCTTGCCGCGCAGAGCCAGGTTACGGCGTGATATGTCAAGACTTGAAATAAGCAGGTACGATGCGCTCGTGGTCTGTGTGAGGTTAATCACCTGACGCACATAACCGGCGCTCACGTTAGGACCTGTAAGCAGGAACGAGCTCTGCGTAAGGCTGCCCCCCGACTTGTGCATTGAGACCGATGACATATCGGCCCCTGCCTCCATGGCGGTCACAGGCATGTTCTCGCCAAAGTAGAAATGTGTGCCGTGAGCCTCGTCCACCAGCACCATCATGCCGTGTTCGTGAGCCAGCTCCACAATCTTCTTGAGGTTGGAGCAGATGCCGTAGTATGTGGGGTTGTTCACCAGGATGGCCTTTGCCTCGGGGTTCTCCTCGATGGCGCGCTCCACCTGTGATATCTTCATGCCCAGGGCTATACCCAGGCGGTTGTCTGTATCGGGATTTACGTAAATGGGAGTTGCGCCGTTCACAACCAGGGCGTTGATCACGCTGCGGTGCACGTTACGCGGCAGGATTATCTTCTCACCGCTCTTGCAGGCGGTCAGCACCATAGTCTGTACGGCCGATGTGGTACCGCCCACCATGAGGAATGCGTGTGCGGCGCCGAATGCCTCGGCAGCCAGTTCTTCGGCCTCTTTGATTACTGAAATGGGATGACACAGGTTGTCCAGGGGTTTCATCGAGTTTACATCCAACTCAACGCACTGCTTACCGAGCAGTGAAACCAGTTCGGGGTTACCCCTACCTCTTTTGTGACCGGGTACATCGAAAGGTACCACTCTGTTCCTACGGAACTCCTGAAGGGCTTCATAAACGGGAGCTTTTCGCTGATCCATCTACTGCAAAATGTTTTTAAAGTTAAACCATCCAGCCTTTTTCCCGCCCCTTCGGCAAGGGGACAAAAAAAAGACATAAACAATAAAACCTTTCTTGTTTACGTCTGCCATGCGGGGATTGCTCCCCTCAAGCATTGCCTTAAATCAGAGTCTATATAGTAAACAAATACTTTTACTACTCTTCTTATTGACCGTTTTCCAAGTCGGGCGGTTGTTGACAACCATCGGTTATAAAGTAACCAACTCAAAAAAAAGGGTACGTTACCGTACACAATGTGCGTTATGCGCACAACTCAATAATAGGAAAACTCTGATTCAATCCATTCTGCTTTCCTGACTGCAAAGGTACACCTTTTTTATTACCCCCCAACCTTTTTATAAAAAAAAACTGCAACAGTAGGGACGGTTCTTAATGTTGCAGTTTTCGCAAAAACTAACACACTAAGAACCGTCCCTACTGTTGCAGTTTTAAAAAAAGAAAGAGCAGCAGGGCTCCGCTACTCTTACTTTGTCGGGATGAAAGGATTCGAACCTTCGACCACCTGGTCCCAAACCAGGCATTCTAACCGGACTGAACTACATCCCGCAAGCTTCTCTGTCTCAAAAAGCGGCACAAAGGTACGCTTTTAGAGTAGAATCAGCAAAAAATTATTTCAGAATCTCGTAGGCTTTGAAGCACTTGACGAGCTTCTCGGTCGCGATGTCGATCTGCTCCTTGGTGTGGGTAGCCATCAGCGAGAAACGGATCAGCGTATCCTCAGGCGCACAGGCCGGCGGAATGACCGGATTCACGAACACGCCCTCCTCAAACAGCATCTTGGTAATAAAGAAAGTCTTGTAGAAATCCCTTATATACAGCGGAATGATGGGGGTCGATGTCTTACCGATCTCAAATCCGAGCTGACGGAAGTTGTTGAGAGCATAGTTTGTCAGATCCCAAAGGTGTGCAATGCGCTCAGGCTCGTTCTTCATAATCTGCAGGGCGGCACGCGCTGCTGCAGTAGCTGCAGGAGTATTGCTGGCACTGAAAATGTACGCTCTTGAGTGGTGACGTACCCAGTTGATGATGTTCTTATCGGCCGCAATGAAACCGCCGATGGCAGCCAGCGACTTGCTGAACGTACCCATCACGATGTCAACCTGGTCAGTCAGGCCGTAGTGATTGCACACGCCGCGGCCGTGGTCACCCATAACACCCAGACCGTGAGCCTCATCGACCATGATGCTGCAGTTGTACTTGTCCTTGAGGGCCACGATACCCGGCAGGTCAGCCAGGTCACCCTCCATGCTGAACACGCCGTCCACCACGATCAGCTTGAGCGAATCGGGCTCACAGCGCTTGAGGGTCTTCTCGAGCGACTCCATGTCGTTATGCTTGAACTTGAGCGGCTTGGCGAACGAGAGTCGGCGGCCATCCACTATCGATGCATGATCCAGGTCATCGCAAATGACATAATCATCACGACCCATCAGGCATGATATGGTACCCAGGTTACTCTGGAAACCGGTTGAGAAAATCATGGCATCCTCCTTGCCCACGAACTCGGCCAGCTCAGCCTCAAACTGCTGATGCAGGTCCAGCGTGCCGTTAAGATAACGGGAACCGGCGCAACCTGTGCCGTATTTCTTAACCGCCTCGACAGCAGCCTCGATGACTTTAGGATGATTGGTCAGACCCAGATATGAATTGGAACCGAACATGAGAACTCTCCGTCCCTCCATGGTAACCTCCGTATCCTGCATGGTGGAGAGGCATCTGTGATACGGATAAATGCCCTGCGCCTTACCTTCCTGAGGAAGTGTGTATAGTGCGCATCTTTCGCTAAGTTTACTCATAACGGCGCAAAATTAGTCAAATTGCCGGATGGTGCAATCTTTTTCCCTATCTTCGCGTTAGGTTTATCGAAAGAGGAGAATGAAACGCAAGATTCTGTTTGTCTACAACCCGATCTCAGGAGGTCGCCGCATCATCCCCGTACTGCCCATCATTGAGCGGTTCATAAACCGTGACCTGTACGACTATGAGATCATCCACACCACCCACAAGGGTCACGCCACCGAACTTGCACGCGAATATGCCGCAAAGAAGTTCGATGCAGTACTCGCCGTAGGAGGTGACGGAACCGTCAACGAGGTGGGTTGCGGACTCATAGGCACCGGCACCGCCCTGGGCATCATACCCTGCGGCTCCGGCAACGGACTTGCGCGTCATCTCGGCATCCCCATAGACCCCTTCAAGGCAGTAAAATGGCTTGACAAATCCATCTTTACCGGCATAGACTACGGCATGATTGAGGACCAGCCTTTCTTCTGCACCTGCGGCGTGGGGTTCGATGCAGCCGTAAGCGACGCGTTCTCCAAGGCCCGCACCCGCGGCGTGCTCACCTACCTGGAGAGCATAATGAAAGAGATAGCCACTTACCAGAATGACCGATACAAACTCTCTTTCGATAACTCCAGCGAGCAGTTCGAGGCCTTCTTCATAACCTGTGCCAATGCCGCACAGTGGGGAAACAACGCCTTCATAGCGCCCACCGCATCACTGCAGGACGGCCTTCTGGACGTGATTGCAGCGCATCCCTTCACCGTGGTCGATGCCCCTCTCATAGCCTTCCAGCTGTTCAACCGCCAGATCGATAAGAACCCCAACGTCAGTGTGCGCCGATGCAACCGCCTGACCATAACCCGCAACTCGGCCGGCCCCGCTCATTTTGACGGCGAGCCCATGGACCTGGGCAAGGAGATACACATAAGCCTGGTACCTAAAGGCATCAAGGTACTGCTCCCCGACAAGCGCCGCGGAATCTGAAAAAACTTCCCGGAAAATCTTAGAATTTAAGGTAAAAATCCCTTACAAGCGCCGCATACTCCGCGGTAGCTGTACCGTCCGCTCCGAACATACACAGCACATCATGTCCGGCTCCCGAGCAACCATCCAGACCAAGCTCCACCAGCGACCGTTTTGGTGCCTTTCCGGCCACTGTAACAATATCGGTCCTGCGGCATAATCCAAACCCCTGGACAGCAGCGCATTTAAGTAATGTTTCAACCGCATCAAACGGGATCACGACTGAGAACCTCCCCGCCGGAGCCAGCATCAAAGCGGCGCATTCCATCAGTGTTTCGTAGCTGAGCGAGTCATTGTGCCGGGCTGTGTTGCGCCCTGCATCGGGACAGCGTAACGAATCCCTGAAATAGGGAGGATTACAGACAATACGGTCATATTTAACGCCCGGTCTGAACGTTGAAATATCGGCGTTAACCACCTGAATGACAGCGCCCCACTCGCTCGCGGCGGCATTCTCTGCAGCCTGGGCGGCGGCGCTCCCATCGATCTCAACGGCCGTCACGCTCCCGGCACCGCGCTGTGCCGCCATGATAGCCACCAGACCCGTGCCCGTGCCTATGTCGAGCACGCTCATGCCGGGCTCCAAGGGGAACCAGGCGCCCAGCAGCACACCGTCCGTGCCCACCTTCATGGAGCACTCCTGCTGCTCAATGCGGAATCGTTTGAATTCAAAGTATGAGTTCGACATAGCTCGCACAAATGGCCAAACCGTCTGCAAAAGTACTTTTTTTGTTTTATTTGACGCCTCAAGTCGCGGTTACATGCGCGCAATGCATTAAATTTGCAGATTATTTGCAGAAAGATATATGTTCGGAAAGAAAAGATCTGAGGAAACTTTTGACGAGTCAAACCCCGCATTCTCCATGATTGCTGACTTTGACGGCAATGAAAGCGGACTGTTTGATTCAACTCTCGACGACGTGCTCCCCGTGCTTCCGCTCAGGAACATGGTGCTGTTCCCCACCGTAGTGATGCCGGTCACCGTAGGCCGCAAGTCATCACTCAAGCTGGTTCAGAGCGCATCGGCCGACGGCAAACAGATAGCCGTATTCTGTCAGAAGGATCCCGACGTGGAAAACCCCGGCCTGAACGACCTCTACTCGGTCGGAGTGCTGGCCAAGATCATAAGAGTGTTCGATATGCCCGACCAGACCACCACGGTGGTGCTGCAGGGTCTTCAGCGCATTAAGCTCAAGAGCATCATAAACAACCAGCCCTACCTGATAGGCTCGGCCGAGCTGTTCCCGGAGGTGTTGCCCCCTACCCGCAGCAAAGAGTTCAAGGCAATCGTAGACTCCTGCAAGGACGCCGCCATCAAGTACACCAAGCTGTCCGATAACGCGCAGCCCGATGCCGCATTCGCCCTCAAGAACATCTCCAACGGGCTGTTCCTGATAAACTTCATATGCGCCAACCTGCCTTTCGACATCAAGGACAAGGCACGTCTGCTGCGTGAAGGCACCTGCTCAAGCCGCGCCCTGAGCCTGCTCTCGCTCCTGAACCGCGAGATCCAGCTGGCCGAACTCAAGATGAGCATCCAGCGCCGCACCCATGAGGACATAGACAAACAGCAGAAAGAGTACTTCCTGCAGCAGGAGCTCAAGAACATACAGGACGAGCTGGGCGGCAGCGTCCAGGACCAGGACATAGAGGAGATGCGCCTCAAAGCCGGCCAGAAGAAATGGACCGATGACGTCCGCAAGACCTTTGAGAAGGAGCTCCTCAAGCTGGAACGCACCAACTCGCAGTCACCTGACTATAACGTACAGCTCTCCTACCTGCAGACCGTGCTGAGCCTGCCGTGGGGTGAGTATACCAAGGATAACCTCGACATGAAAAACGCCCGCAAGGCGCTTGACAAGGACCACTACGGCCTGGAGAAAGTCAAGGAGCGTATCCTGGAGCATCTGGCCGTGATGAAGCTGCGCGGCGACTTCAAGTCACCCATACTCTGCCTCTACGGCCCTCCCGGAGTGGGCAAGACATCACTCGGACTCTCCATAGCCAACGCTCTGAAGCGCAAATACGTACGCGTGTCACTGGGCGGTCTGCATGACGAGGCCGAGATCCGCGGCCACCGCAAGACCTACATAGGCGCCATGCCCGGCCGTATCATCAAGGGACTGGCCAAGGCCGGTTCATCGAACCCCGTCTTTATACTCGATGAAATCGACAAAGTGAGCCAGATGACCAACCAGGGTGATCCCTCATCGGCCCTGCTTGAGGTGCTCGACCCCGAGCAGAACAGCGCCTTCCATGACAACTACCTGGATATAGACTACGACCTGTCCAAGGTCATGTTCATAGCTACCGCTAACAATATCAACAACATACCCGGCCCGCTGCTGGACCGTATGGAGCTGATTGAGGTGAGCGGCTACATAACCGAGGAGAAGACAGAGATAGCACGCCGCCACCTCATACCCAAGGAGATGGAGGCCAACGGACTCAAGAAAGGCAGCCTGAACATAACCAAGCCCGCCATCGAGGCCATCATTGAGAACTACACCCGTGAGTCAGGTGTCCGCGAGCTCGAGAAAAAGATTGGCAAGGTATGCCGCAAGGCCGCCTGCCGTTATGCCGATGACCCCGAATTCGGCAAAATGACGGTGAAACCGGCCGATCTCAAGGAGCTGCTCGGCACCAAGCCCTACTCACGTGACAAATACCAGGGTAATGACTATGCCGGCGTAGTGACCGGCCTGGCCTGGACAGCCGTAGGCGGCGAGATCCTGTTCGTGGAGACCAGCCTGAGCCGCGGCCGTGAAGGCAAGCTCACCCTGACCGGTAACCTGGGCGACGTCATGAAAGAGTCAGCCATGCTGGCCATGGAGTACATACGCTCACATGCCAAGCTGCTCTCGCTCGACCCCGCCGTATTCAACTCATGGAACGTGCATATCCACGTGCCTGAGGGTGCCATCCCCAAGGACGGTCCCTCGGCCGGAATAACCATGGCCACGTCGATTGCATCGGCCTTCACACAGCGTAAGGTAAGGGCCAACCTGGCCATGACCGGTGAGATCACGCTGCGCGGCAAGGTGCTGCCCGTGGGTGGTATAAGAGAGAAAATCCTGGCCGCCAAGCGTGCCGGCATAACCGATATAGTCCTTTGCGCCGAGAACCGTCGCGACATAGAGGAGATACCCGCCGAGTATCTGAGCGGCGTGGAGTTCCACTACGTAAACAAGATCAGCGAGGTCTGGGATATAGCCCTGCTCAAGGAGAAGGTGCACGATGCACAGGAGATAGTACCTATTCAGCAACCGGAAAAGTAATACCGTTTTGAAAGGATTGGAATTTGAACTTCAGCACACTGACGCCACCAGTCATGCCAGGGCCGGAAAGATAACGACCGGTCACGGAGTGATTGAGACCCCCATATTCATGCCCGTAGGCACCGTAGGCTCGGTCAAGGCCGTGCATATGACGGAGCTCAAGGATGACGTGAAGGCGCAGATCATACTGGGCAACACCTACCATCTCTACCTGCGCCCGGGACTCGACATACTTGAAAAAGCCGGTGGATTGCATAAATTCAACGGATTCGACCGCCCCATGCTCACTGACAGCGGCGGCTTTCAGGTATTCTCGCTCACCGGCCTGCGCAAGATGAAGGAGGAAGGCGTAACATTCCAGTCACACATAGACGGATCGCGTCACCTGTTCACCCCCGAGCGAGTCATGGACATAGAACGCACCATCGGCGCCGACATCATGATGGCTTTCGATGAGTGCTGCCCCGGCGATGCCGAATACAACTACGCCAAGCAGTCCATGGAGCGTACCCACCGCTGGCTGGACCGATGCATACAGCGATTCAACGAGACCGAGCCCAAGTACGGCTATCATCAGGCCCTGTTCCCCATCGTCCAAGGCTGCGTGTACAAGGACCTGCGCTCCCGGTCGGCCGAGTTCGTGGCATCGAAAGGAGCCGAGGGTAACGCCATAGGCGGTCTTGCCGTAGGCGAGCCCACCGAGGTCATGTATGAGATGATCGACCTGGTACATGACATACTGCCCAAGGACAAGCCCCGCTACCTGATGGGTGTAGGCACCCCCGCCAACATACTTGAGGCCATATCCCTGGGAGTCGATATGTTCGACTGCGTCATGCCCACCCGCAACGGCCGCAACGCCATGCTGTTCACCAAGGACGGCATCATAAACATACGCAACAAGAAATGGGAGGATGTGTTCGAGCCCATCGAACCCGATGGAGCATCGCGCGTGGACACCCTCTACACCAAGGCCTACCTGCACCACCTCTTCAAGGCGCAGGAGTATCTGGCGCTTCAGATTGCATCGGTCCACAACCTGGCATTCTACCTGTGGCTCGTTGGTGAGGCGCGCAAGCATATCATGGCCGATGACTACCACGCATGGAAAGATATTATGGTAAAACGTGTAATGCAAAGACTCTGACCCATGAACTTTAGATTCAGACATAGACTGCTCAAGAGGCTTGACTGGTACATCATCAAGAAGTTCCTGGGAACCTACATATTCACCATCGCGCTGGTCATCATCATAATGGTGGTGTTTGATTTCAACGAGCATATTGACGATCTGATCAAGGCCTCCACGAAAGAGATCATATTTGACTACTATCTCAACTTCATCCCCTATTTCATCAACCTTTTCAGCCCGCTGTTCGTATTCATAGCCATCATATTCTTCACCTCCAAGCTGGCTGAGAACTCCGAGATCATAGCCATGTTCTCCACCGGCATGAGCTTTAAGCGCATGATGGTACCTTATATGCTGTCGGCAGCGCTGATTGCCGCTTTCACCCTCTATCTGGGCTCCCAGGTCATACCCAAGGGCAGCATAAAGCGACTGGCTTTTGAGGAGGAATACGACCTGCACCACTACAACCGCGACACCGAATCGGGCTCCTACAACATACAGCTTGTGGTCGATGAAGGCGTCATAGCCTACATGGAGAGCTTCCAGGTCATGACCAACACCGGTTACCGCTTTGCGCTCGATAAGTTCGAGGGCAAGAAACTCGTGTCGCACATGACCGCCCGCAGCGTATTCTACGATACCCTGGCAGCCGAAAAATACCACTGGATAGCCCGCAACTACATGATACGTGACCTCTCCGGCAACGTAGAGTCCATATCACAGGGCACCGAGCTCGACACCGTGATACGCTTTGAACCGGCCGATTTCCTTGTCCAGAACGGACAGCACGAGACCATGTCGACCGGAGAGCTCAGCGAGTACATAGGGCGACAGAAAGAGCGCGGTATGGGTAACGTACAGGACTTTGAGATTGAGTACCACAAACGTTACGCCATGTCGTTTGCGGCATTCATACTCACCATCATCGGCGTGTCGCTCTCCAGCCGCAAGCGTAAGGGCGGCATGGGACTCCACTTGGGAATCGGACTCGGCCTGAGTTTTGGTTACATACTGTTCCAGACGGTTTCATCGAACTTTGCCATAACAGGCACTATGTCAGCCTTCTGGGCCGAGTGGCTCCCCAACCTGATATTCCTGCCCATAGCGATATTCTTGTATATAAAAGCACCAAAATAACCATTTCACCGTGAGATTTGACGAATTAGATTTTCAGCCTGCGCTGCTGGACGCGATAGATTCAATGAATTTTGAGGAGTGCACCCCCATCCAGGAGAAAGCCATCCCCATACTTTTAGAAGGACATGACCTTATAGGAATAGCGCAGACCGGAACCGGCAAGACCGCAGCATATCTGCTCCCCGTACTTGACAAGCTGTCCGAGGGCGGCTACCCGGAAAACGCGGTGAATTGCCTCATTATGGTGCCCACCCGTGAACTGGCGCAGCAGATTGACCAGCAGATTGAAGGATTCTCATACTTTACCAACATATCCGGCACCGCCGTCTACGGAGGCAATGACGGCATCCGATTTGAGCAGGAGAAACGCGGCTTTGCCATGGGTACCGATATCGTCGTAGCCACTCCCGGCCGTCTGATAAGCCACATCAGCCTGGGCAATATTGACTTGAGCAAGGTATCGTTCTTTATTCTCGATGAGGCCGACCGCATGCTTGACATGGGATTCTATGACGACATAATGCAGATTGTCAAGAAACTGCCCGCCAAACGTCAGAACATGCTGTTCTCCGCCACCATGCCCGCCGAGATACAGCGCATGGCCCGCACCATACTGCACGACCCCAAGGAGGTCAAACTGGCCGTCTCCAAACCCGCCGACAAGATACTGCAGGCCGCATATGTATGCTACGAGGCCCAGAAGCTGCCCATCATACAGAGCCTCTTTGAGAACAACCAGCCCAAGCGCGTCATTGCGTTTGCATCGTCCAAACTCAAGGTAAAGGAGATCACCAAGTCGCTGCGTCGTCTGGGCCTGAACGTAGGCGAGATGCACTCCGACCTTGCTCAGTCCGAGCGTGACGACATAATGCACAAGTTCCGCAACGGCCACATCAACGTACTTGTTGCGACCGATATCGTATCACGCGGAATAGATATTGATGATATAGATCTGGTAATCAATTTTGATGTCCCCCACGACCCCGAGGATTACGTGCACCGCATAGGCCGAACCGCCCGTGCCGGCGCCGAGGGCTGCGCCATCACATTCGTAAGCCTTGATGACCAGAGCAAGTTCCGTCAGATAGAGCGCTTCCTGGGCAAAGACGTCTACAAAGTACCACTCCCAGCAGAATTAGGTGAAGCTCCAGAATATAAAGATCAACATTCCAAGAGTATTCACAAAGGGAAAAGGAAGTTCTTTAGGAAGAGTAAGAAGAATTGAGAATTGAGAATTGAGAATTAAATCTAAGAACATGCGTTAGAACATGCGTTAAAAATATACCGATTGAAAAACTTGTTTGCTGTATGAATAATGTTGTCTTGTTTAAGAGCAAAAGATTTGCTATTCGAATTATCAAGTGCTATAAATACTTGAATGAGCTAAAACATGAACATATCATGTCTAAGCAGCTATTACGCTGTGGAACCAGTATAGGAGCTAATGTTATAGAGAGC
>JBGURN010000012.1:0-4102 GCA_045131955.1 Bacteroidaceae bacterium | reverse complement strand
TTTTTTATCTATGAAGAAAATCTACTTATTGTTTTCAAGTGCTGTGCTGGCATCTTTGCCTATTATGGCACAAGAGAAGCCTGCAGCTACCCCTGATGATCCTGAGGTAGTATTCACCCAGGATTTTGAATCTAACCAGGAAGGTCTTACCGCCGAGGAGGCCTGGCAGCAGTGGCAGGATGAGGAGCGTGGCCGTATAACAGAGATTACCTACTATTCACGTTCAGGTACAGGTCAGGTGTCAAGTGCTGATATTTATGACGGCTCAGATGACTGGAAGATTGCCGGTGTTAGAACCGACTCCATCATAATCCTTCAGAACGGTGTTGTTCCTTCAAACAATGAAAAAGACAAGGCAAATGGCATTTTCAATAATGACCGTTACGGCCTTGTAGCCGACGGAGCCAATGTTGACCGTTCACAGGCATTTGCCAAGTACGGTGAGGATGGTGGTGAGTACTATTTCCGTTACACTTCAGCTTGTGCCGATGGCGCTGACGGCTATGGAGCATACAGCAACGGCGTAACCGAGCGTTACCGTCGTGACCTTTTTGTCCGTGGACTTGACATTCAGGACAACTCTTCATACCGTCTTACCCTTTACATCAAGGCAAGAAAGCTCGCAGGTACCGCTCCTACATTCTATGCTGATGTAATGCGCGGTTACAGTAACTCCGAGAAACCTTTCTCTATTGATCTCAAGAACGGTTCAGCCAAGTTTGAGTATGACAAGAAATCATTCAACGGCAACTGGGAGAAAGTAACCTTCATGACATACTACCTTAACGACTCTATCGCCGATGGTTTTGTATATGGTGACGGTTACTACTGGGCAACAGACGAATGGACTTGGAATGTAGGTGACAAGACCTATAACTACATCAAGCAGCCCGACAAGTTCTTTGTACGTCTGTCATTCGCATCAGATAGTACTGAGTTTGAGATTGATAACATCTCCCTTACCAAATCATGGATCGGCGGTGTAGAGCATACCGATAACATGATCCGTGTAGACTTTGGCTACGAGACCAACCTTAAGGATCTTGCCAAGGCAGCTTTTGCCGAGACCGGTATCGCAGCAGTAGAGCTTCCCGGCCGTTATTTCAGCGTATACGGTTACTACGGTGATGAAGACCTTGCCGGTTGGTATCCCGTTGATATAGCATCAGCTGAGTATCATGATGACGGATACATGTACATGTGGTCACAGGATGTATGGGATGACGAGGATAACATGTGGCGTATTAACCCGTTCGATATTTACGATTCAATACTCGTTTCGTTTGTGAATCCTGTTGAAAACGACAAGATATGCCTTAAGTATACAGGTAAGACCTATCCTTGCGCCCTTGATGCTGATTGGGTGGCTGCCGGCAAGACCGTCAAGAATTTCAGCAATGAGGTATCAAAACTGAACCCCAACATCAAGTATGACAAGTATGGTAAGCTTGTAACTTCAATCAAGGAAGTACCTCCTGTTGTTCAGGCAGTACCCTTTGAGAACGGTTCATTCGGTCTTACCAGCTTTGACAGTATTACCGTTGGCATGTCAAGACTTATTGAGTTTGATAACATTGGTGAGACCTCAGAACTTGCATTCCTTCGCGTTACTAAGTCGGGTGTAAAGGAGATATGGACAGTAAGCAGCTATGGAACCAATGACTCTACCGCTACATTCGTACGTTCAGCCGCCGATAAGGGCAAGAACGGTGACCTGAACGGAACCTATCTGTTTGAGTTCATTAACCTGAAGGGTGCAGGTACTGCCTATCGTGTTCCTAACCCGACCTTGAACTATGAGTTCGGCATTATTGACACCAATCCGGATCCCAATCCGCAGCCTGTATTTGCCTCTAACTTTGCTGGTAGCCCCAAAGCAGGTGAGCAGTGCGTACCTGAAGGTCTGATAGTATGGGATGGTTATACCACTAAATTCGGTGACGGTAAGGGTTATGTAACAGGAACCAAGTCACGTATGTATCCTACAGTTCCAGGTGAGGGCAACGGTAATTCCAAGATTGGTATTTATCTCTCTTCAAGAGGCAATGAGATGGGTGGTCACCTCTTCTATGGTTACGGAATCAATGAAAGCGATACCCTTACACTCAAACTGAATCCCGGTTCATATAGCTTGAACTTCAGGGCTGCCAACTGGGACGGTTATACACCCGAGGTTCCGATCACCGTTTATATGTATCCTCGTAGTGCTACTGCCAATCCGCAGACTAATCCTCTTGCCGAGGAGGATAAGATGAATCTTGGTACATTCATTCCTTCAATCGCAGCTAAGTCATCTGCAATCCAGAGTAAGACTGCTTCAGAACGCGTTTGGGATGGCGAACCTTTCTCATTATCATTCACAATTACCAAGCAGGACTACTATGTAATAGAATGGGTTTCAGCTATGGGCGAGAGCGGAAACGCTAAGACATATGGCGGTATGTTTATGACCGACTTTAATATCACTCCGAGTCTTGGTCTGTCATATGCTTATGTAATCAAGCTGAACAATGCTATCTCTGATGCCAAGGCTAAGCTTGCCTCGGCCGATGCTGACAAATATCGTGGTGCTGACTACACCAACTTTGAGGGTATAATTAGCCAGTACGAGAACTGGCAGAGCACCGCTCCGAGTCAGTATGATGCAACCACCGCTCTGGTTAAGGCCGCAACAGCCGATATGCAGCTTCGTATGGATACTGTAGACCTGTTCTACACCACCTATGACAAGGTGATTGCCAAGCTTGCCGAGTTTGATGACGATACCCTTGGTTACACCGATCTTGCAGCTTTCATAGCTCTTGAGACTCTTGCTGATAATAATGAGGATTATGACTGCTCAACCAAGACCAGTTCAGAGATCACCGCGTCAATCACCAGCTTTGAGGATGCTATCAAGGCTCTTGATACCCGTCTTGAGCTGATGGGCAAGTTTGAGGCCAAACTTGATCAGGCTGAGGCTCTTATCGCCGCCGCCGATGCTCATAAGGAGTACACCGAGTTTGCTGTCCTTGAGAGTGCTTATGCCGCCGCTGCTGCATTCGACCAGATTACTCCGACCGACGATGAGTACACTGAAGGTTACTTGGATCTTTGCGAGGGTATCAACACATATCTGTCAAGGGTTGACGGCGTAATAGCATTCAGCCGTCAGGCTAAGGAACTGTTTGCTCTTGCCGATACACTGGGTTACCAGTTCGGTGGCAAGAAGGACAGCATCAAGGCTGTAGTATCTGCTCTTGAGCAGAGAGACGTTGAACTTGAGAACGTACTCCGTGAGGCTGCCATCCTCCAGATCCTTAAGATGTACCAGGAGGCCGATGAAGCTAAGATTGCCGCATGGAACAAGTATGACGTAAGTGCTCTTATTCCTAACTACTTCCTCTACAACGAGGCTCAGATAGACCGTGATATGGAGAAGAACAGCAGCGGTAAGTGGCGTATCAAGGCAGGTGAGAACAAGACCGCATTCCCCGGCTGGACTATCAGCAGCACCGGTGGTAGCTGGACTCCTACAACCGTTAAGGTTGGTGAAGGCGACGGTTTTATTGAGTGGGATATCGACGGTCATGCATTCGCAGGTGGTCTGAGAGGTACACCTCAGGCTCGTGGAACCATCACCACAACAATCGCCGGTCTGCCTCAGGGCTTCTACTGGTTCGGACTCTATGCTCAGAACCAGACCTCAGGTGTGAACTTCACATTCCAGACTGATTCAGTGAACCTGTCAGGTAACATCGGTGAAAAGTGGAACAACAACACCAAGAAGTGGAACTACAAGGAGGTAGGCTGTGATTCAATAATGGTATCAGGCGACATCAAGTTCCAGATCAACCAGACTTCACAGTCAAGCAGCGAGTTTGATATCAGATACTTCATTCTCCGTCTGCGCGGTCTTGATGCAAACTATGACTATGCAGCCGCTATCCAGACTCAGGAGGCTAAGCTTGAGGAACTGATCACATTCGCCGATGCATCGGCCAGTGAGGTAAGCGTTCAGTACTACAACCTTGCAGGTGTAGAGATTGACTCCTTCAAGCAGGGTGAGATCATCATCCGCAAGACCACACTGAGCGACGGTTCAGTAGTTGTTGACAAGATT
>JBGURN010000011.1:0-21060 GCA_045131955.1 Bacteroidaceae bacterium | reverse complement strand
AGGTTACGCTGGTCGGTTACCAGTCCGTGTCCGCTGTTGGCGATGCAGTCCTCAAGCCAGGTAACCACCTGTGCCTTGGCAACTGATCCACCCTCTGCGAGAGGAAGGTCGGTCTTACCGTAGAAACCGGTATAGAACAGCCATACACGTGCCATCAGACCCTCAGCAGCCCACTTTGAGGCGTGACCCTCACCATAGGCGGGATAAGGAGTTGACGGGAAAGTCTCGATAGCCTTCTTAAGGTCCGATGCAATCTGAGCGTAGATCTTGTCAGCGCTTGACTTGGGCAGGTTAACAGGAGCTGTCTCAAGAATCAGAGGCACCTCGCCGAATACCTGAACCATGTTGAAGTAGTAGAAAGCACGCAGGAAATAGGCCTCGCCCAGAAGCTGGTTCTTTACGTTATCCGATGACCACGACTTTACGTTGCCCATGGTCAGGACGGCGTTGTTGGCGCGGAAAATACCCTGATAGCGCTTGTCCCACAGGTTCAGGAGCTCGTCTCTCTTGTTGCACATAAGACGGTCGCAGGCCTGTGCGCCTATGTTACTCTGGCTACCTCCGCCCAGACGGTCGTCACTGGCCAGGTCGAATATGAAGAACGGATCACTTTCAGGATCTTCCAGGTTGTTGTTCATAACGGTGTAAATACCGTTTATCATCTGCTTAGCGTCCACCTCCGTCTTGGGAAATGTGCCGGTATCAGCCTTGGTCAGGTTCTCTGTGTCAAGGAAGTCGTCACAACCGACCATGCACATTGCGCTTAAAGCGAATGCCGAAATATATAGTATCTTTTTCATATCTGTCTCTAAATTATAAAGTTATGTTGAGTCCAAAGAGCCATGAGTTAGAGCTCGGATAGTTACCTACATCAACGCCTGAGCACCATGCGTCACCGTTACCCCAACCGATCTCAGGATCCATACCTGAGTAGTTGGTGAATGTGAACATGTTCTGTGCCGATACATAGGCGCGGAGCTTGCTTACACCCTTGATGTTCACCAGCTTGGTGAAATCGTAACCCAGGGTGATGTTTGAAATCTTCAGATAGTCACCATCCTCAATCCAGATACTTGATACCTCTGACATGTTGGTATTCTTACCGTCAGAGAAGCGGGGATAACGGTTGGTTGAACCCTCACCTGTCCAGTACTTGGTAAGAACGTCAGTGCAGTAGTTCTCATCGGGCTTGTTCGAGAAATGACGGTAGCTCTTGGCAATCTGCTGGCCGAATGCGCCGTAACCGCTTACGCTCAGGTCAAATCCCTTCCACTGTGCGTTGAGTGAGAGACCCAGGTTGAAATCAGGATTGGGATCACCTATCATGGTCTTGTCCTCGGGGTCTATCTTACCGTCATGGTTGGTATCCACGAACTTGCAGTCACCGGCCTGGAGCTTGCCTGCACCCTGAAGTGAGTTGGCATCGGAACCGCCGCAGTTGGCATCGAGATAAGCCTGCTTGTCGGCATCGTTCTGTATGATACCTGCAACCTCATAACCATAGAAGAAACCTATAGGATAACCTACCTGAACGCGGTAAAGCTCAGTGGTGTTCTGTGCAATCACGTTCTCACCGCCGTGGATTATACCCTCGGAGTTGGCAATACGGGTAACCTCATTCTTGTTGTGTGAGAATGTAACCGATGCGCCGTATGAGAAGTCCTTTGAAGGAGCGTCATTCCAGCTGAGCAGGATCTCATAACCCTTGTTGCTTATGTCACCACCGTTGATGTAAGGAGCACCTGTACCAAAGCTCTTGAGGGCCGGAGCCACAACGAGCCAGTCCTTGGTCATCTTGTCATACCAGTCAAATGAGAGTGACAGACGGTTATTGAAGAATCGCATATCAAATCCCAGGTCAAGCTGCTGTGAGGTCTCCCATTTTACATCCTCGTTAGGCAGGATGTCAGGATATGCACCTGTCTGTGCGGTGTTCAGGTCATTGAAATAGTAGTCAGCATCGAAAGCGATGGTGGCAACATACTGGAAAGGCTTGATGTTGCAGTTACCGTTCTGACCCCAGCTGGCGCGGAGTTTCAGGAAGTCCAGTACACCCTTGGCCGATGACATGAAGTCCTCATTGGTCATAACCCAACCGGCAGATACTGAGGGGAAGTAACCCCAACGGTGACCGCGCATAAAGTTCGATGAACCATCGGCGCGCATCAGGGCTGACAGAAGATATTTCTCATCATAGTTGTAGTTTACACGACCAAAGAATGATGAAAGGGCACCCTGAGTGTGGGGAGTACCGGAAATTCTGGTATCAGCCACGCCAAGACCCTGAGTATTGTCAATGTATGCCTTATTCCAGTCACCGGGGAACAGCGAGTTGGAGTTCTTGGCCTCAACTGAGCTTCCGTAACCCCATTTCTCGACTGACTGACCTACCAGGAAGTCAAAATCGTTCTTACCGGCCAGGAGGTTATAGTTCACTGTGTTCTCCCAAGACCATCTGGTGCTGTAATCCTGTTTCTGGGTTACGTCATCGGTCGGGTTGCTGTTGTTGGCGCTCAGCTTATAACTGGGAACGTATTTGCGGTAAGCGCTGTGATCATACTGCCAACCTGCGCTTGACCTGATGGTCATACCCATGATAGGTCTGATCTCCAGGAAGAAGTTGGACTGCAGACGATGGCCCTCGGTGTTGTTGTTTCCGTGGTCATAGGCTATGGCAGCCAGCGGGTTCTTGAAATCCTGGTTGAAATTCCAGTTGTCTTTCTGCATATCGGAATAGATGTAGAAGTCACCCTCATCATTGTATGCAGGCAGCAGAGGACATGCTATAAGCAGGTCTCTTATGGAGTTGTTGTAGTTGTTGCCGATGGCAAGACCTGACTTGTTGGTGATAGTGAATGTCACGTTCTCACCGAACTTAACTATATCGCGGCCGTTCTTCTTCCAGAGCACATAGTCTGAATTGAAACGGGCGGTTGTACGGTCATATGTGGGGTTAGCCGGATAACCTATGGTACCATCCTGCTTGAAATATGTGAAACCGAGAGCAAAACGGTTAAAGTCATTACCGCCGGTCATGGTAACGGAGTGGTTGGTAATGAGGGCATTGTGGTTGGTTGCCTCCTCAAGCCAGTTGGTTCCGTTCCAGTCACCGCTCTGGATCAGAGCATACTGGGTGGGTATCTCATCGGTCCATACATACTGTGTAGTACCCTGTATCTCGTAGGCCTTGTTGATTACGGTCATGTAATCCTTGGCGTTAAGGGGTGTTACACCGTTGGTGTTGGGATTCTGGAAACCGTAATAGCCGTCATATGTGATGACGGTCTTGCCGGCCTTACCCTTCTTGGTTGACACCAGGATAACGCCGTTGGCGGCACGGGCACCGTAGATGGCGCTTGATGCGGCATCCTTAAGTACGTCGATGCTCTCGATGTCATTAGGTGAAAGTGCTGTGATGGAACCGCCGGGAACACCGTCGATTACGTACAGAGGCTCTGAGTCACCGATTGTACCCATACCACGTACTGTGATCTTGTAGCTCTCACCGGGCTGTCCCGATTTTGATGTGATGTTGATACCTGCGGCCTGGCTCTGCAGTGAACCGAATGCATCAACAGGGTTTGTGGCGACGATCTTATCGGCCGATATATTTACGGTCGATGTCGTAACCAGTTTCTTGCGCTGTGTACCGTAACCTACAACGACAACTTCTTCAATCAGTTCTGAATCCTCCTCGAGGGTAACGTTGATTACAGAACGTCCGTTTACTGCCTCATTCTTGGTGGTGTATCCCAGGAATGAGAACTGGAGTGTAGAGTTTGAAGGAACCGTAATGGTATAATTACCATCCAGGTCTGTCACGGCACCGTTGTTGTCACTGCCAAGCTGTAATACATTGGCAACGGCAATCGGTTCTCCCGACGCATCCTTAACCTGTCCCTTCACGGTCACGTTTTGTGCAACAGCACAGACAGACATAGCCATGCAAAGAAGCAGGCCTGTCAACTTCTTAAATGAAAACATAAAAAGGAATAATTAATGGAAAAGTTAATAAAAGGGTTAATAATACTATAAAGCATATTTTAACGGAATCGGGTATAATCAGGCTATCGAGTGGAGCAAAGCTAAATATTTGTTATTTTATATGCAAATATTTTTATGCATATAAAACGAATAAACATTTATGAAGCCCAAAAGCGGATGCGTTTGCCATTTTGGAGCTAAATTTGCGTCACTAAATTGATTATGACATGCATACAAGAGAGGAACAGATGCAGGCATTCGGCCGCCTGCTTGACATAATGGACGAACTCAGGGAGAAATGCCCCTGGGACAGTGTCCAGACCAACGACTCACTGCGCCAGAATACCATCGAGGAGGTCTTTGAACTCTGTGACGCCATCATGAAGGACAATAAGAGCGATATATGCAAGGAGCTGGGCGATGTCCTGCTGCACGTGGTCTTCTATGCCAAGATTGGCAGCGAGACCGGAGATTACGATATCAAGGATGTATGTGACAAGCTCTGCGACAAGCTCATTTACCGTCATCCGCATATCTACGGCACCACCAACGTTGACGGTCAGGAGCAGGTGCTGCAGAACTGGGAGCAGCTCAAGCTCAAGGAGAAAGGCGGCAACAAGCGTGTGCTGGCCGGTGTCCCCGATGCCCTACCATCAATCATCAAGGCTTTCCGCATTCAAGAGAAAGCAGCCCACGTAGGATTTGACTGGGATACCCCCGATGGTGCCCTGGACAAGGTGAAGGAGGAGTATGCCGAGCTAAAGCAGGAGATTGCCGCTGCCGACAAGGAGAAGGCCGAGAGCGAACTTGGCGACCTGCTCTTCTCAATCATCAACGTAGCACGCCTCTACAAGATCCATCCGGACGACGCTCTGGAACGCACCAACAAGAAGTTCATACGCCGCTTCAACTACGTTGAGGAAGCAACCATCAACCAAGGCCGCCAGCTCAAGGATATGACTCTTGAGGAGATGGATGCTCTTTGGAATGAATCCAAAAAATCATTATGAATCAGGAACTCACAAGCCTAGTACGACACTGGGGCTAATATTGAGTTCCTTTGACATTGTCCGAGCCTGTTTTAAGGTAGGTTCTGTTTTTCCGGAGAGTATCTCACTGACCTTTGAGGGGTTCATACCCAGAATAGCAGCAAGCTTAGTCTGGGTAATACCCATCTCGAACATACGCAGTTTAAGGATCTCCACCAATGTAGGCTTTCCTGCAGGATAGTGAATGTCCTCATAATCTGCCACAAGATTTGATAGCAAGACCAGTTCTATGCTATTCTTATCATTAGCAGGAGTATCATTATCTACCACCTTAAGCAGTTCCTCAATGCGCTCCATTGCACAGTTGTACTGTATTTCATTATCAATTGCTGTCATATCAAGTATTCATTATATCGTCCAATTTATCATATTCATTGTGAGTTCCAATAAACCTGATATATACCATCTTCACTTTAAACAACACCAATGCTATCAGTCTGTATTTGTTACCTTTTATATAAAAAACAACTCTGTTGTTACCCACAAAATCAGCTGAATTGAATGTCTTTTTTATTTGGGCAAAATTATCCCATTCAGCTTTCTCTGTCTTTTCATACCAGTCTTCCAATGCTGTTTCGGCATCTCTATTAGACTGATAAAAGAGCACAAGGGTTTTCTTAGCAATAATTCTCATTTCATGATATGGTTATGCGTTGTAATAAAGTCCATGCAAAAATACAAGATATTTTCTAAATTTCAAAAGAGATTTCCAATAAATAGAATTATTTGAGTAAATAATAAATTTTATAACCATAAGTTTGTTTATCAAAACAAAATGGGCCATATTTGCGAGAGTTTAAAAAATACGATAATGTTTAAAAGGGACTTTAATCAGAACTCAATTTGTGCATCATACGGCATTAATTGTGTCGCAGTTTCCCGCATTGCATTAGTAAGAGAGGGGGGGGTAAACTCCTTATAATCAATTACTTAAATACAGCAAAAAACACGTAAACCCGCAATGGGTTTGCGTGCTTTTTTGCATTATCCCCTTGCCGTCCAATTAGGTCATAATTATTCCATTTATTAACCAACAAATATTTACAGAAAATGAAAAAAAACAAAAAAAGAGACTATTCGACTCCGTTGACCAATGTCATGGAAGTCAAAAGTGAACGAATCTTGTGCGGAAGTCCGCAGTTTAACAGTCCATACAGCGGTAATCAGGATTGGTAATTATATCAACAACTAAAAAACAAAAACAATGAGAAAAGTTCTATTGACATTCAGTGCCATGCTGGCATTCATAGCCTGCAGCAATGACAATATGGATATTACTAGTACTGCCACCCCTCAGACCACACAGACAGACGGCATCAAGGTTGACATAGCCATCACCCGCACTGACAACACAGGAAGCAAAACAAAGGCCTATGCCAAAAGTGACTGGGCAGACAACGATGTGGTATTCATATTCTTCAAGGACATAGCAGCCCCCAAGTATCTTGAAATGAAATACAACGAATCTGAGGATACCTGGGTCCCCAAATTCCAGAACGGCTTGTCCTCATCAGACTTGAGCGGAGCTGCAAACAAACAGATGACAGCCATCTATCTACCCTACGCAAGTAACGCCACTGTGGCCGCCAGTGAAACAGATTTTGTGTTCAGCGACTTGACATACAACGGTTATTTCCTTCAGACTCAACAGGTAAGCTACACCTTTGACGGAGCTGTCATAAATGGAGAACTGCAGATGCAGGCACCCGCACTGACAAACGGAATACACGTTCATTTTGATGCATCCGGATATGAGGACGGTCACGAGTATGACCTTTATCAAGATTATGTAAGACCGCTAACCCTTACCAAGGTTACCGCCAACGGTGAGATAATAAAAATTGAAGGTGAGAAAGGCAAGGCTATAACAGGTTTCCAAGATGGCAGCTACCTGAGTTTCTCAGGCGTTCTGGATGCCACAGCCGTTGATGCCACCTTGACTTATGAGTTCTCTATTGATGATAAGACAAGCTCTACACTCTACACCCGCAAGGTTGTAGGCGTTACAATTAATGCCTCATCAAACAAGATTGGTCTGAATGCTATTAACAACACCACAAAATGGCCAAACGCCTTTGAATATGTAGATCTGGGCCTGTCAAGCGGAGTTAGATGGGCTAAACACAATGTTGGAGCAGCCACAGTTTATCAGTACGGCAACATGTACTCATGGGGAGAGCCTGAAGTTCATGAATACATGACATGGGACGATTACTTTGACACAGATGATGAAGGAGATACTTTCAAAGAGTATTATAACGGCACAGAAGGCAAGACCGTTCTTGATCCGGAACGAGATGCAGCCCATGTAAACTGGAATGGAAAATGGCGCATGCCGACAAATGAAGAAAAACAGGAATTACAGAGCGAGTGTAGCTTTATAAATAACTGGAATGACGGCTATACCGGTCCAAACACATATTCTTCTACTGGCGTTCAATTAACTATAGCAACCAAGGGTGCAAGTCCGGAGCTACTATTTACTTTTGGCACAATACGAGCTTCTTCCAAAATGCTTTATGGGTTTGTTACGTATTGGACTAGCAGTTTGTCTGCCGATGACAACCAGTATGCTATTAGCCATGTTGAGCATATAGCTGATACTCCAGGCACTGATGGACAGCCAGCAGATACCCCACGTCCGACAATGATGGCCGTACGTCCCGTCTGGAAACCATAATAAAGCAACATGGTAGTAAAAAAGTTGGGGGCACAAGTTGCCTCCAACTTAATTATTACCCAGCTTTATTCTTGACAAGGAATGAGAAGTTGTCCGGCTATTCTTATTTGCTTTAATGTTTTTGCATTTGTCAGTTTGAAATAATAAAAAGCGATATTTGCAACAACTAATGCAAAACTCATTGAACACCATGGTAAAGGATGGAGTGAAAAGTCTTTGAGACATTGTCTCCGCACTGTGGAGACAATGTATGTGGACACATCTAAAAAGCCTAATTAATCAGGAAAGTAGTAACTGAGTTGGGAGCAAGAACGGCTTCCAACTTTTTTTCTTTGATTTTTCCAAGATCTGATTCGGCCCAGTGTTCTCCGTCCTGGAATTGGCCGCTGGTTCTTATTTGCCTTACTGAACCTTTCACCTTGAACCCGGATAAATCAAAGGTTATTGGTTTCTCTTGGGCAGTGGTATTGGTGCAGACTATGATGAGCTGCTTTTTGCTGACGGCGGCAAGGGCTTTGGTGCCGGAGCGGCGCTCTGTGGGGCAGAGGATCAGAGTTGAGCCGGGACGGATGTAGCGGCTGAACTGACCAAATGCGTAGTATTTCTGGGTGAGCAGTATCTCACCGGTGTCGTGGTTGGCGCAGGCTGTTCCCCAGTAGCCGCCTTGGGTTCGCAGGGGGCCTCCGTCCTTGCGGCCTTGATAGCCCTCCTTGCTTATGTGGGTGTCTATCACCTGCCAGAGCACCCAGGCCGATGGCTCAAGAGCCTCTATGTCTGATATGATCTTATCGGCAAGCCACAGTCCGGCAGCCATCTCACCGGCATTCTGACCGGCAGTGCCGTTACCGTCAACCTCACTCATCCAGAGGTTTATATTCTCATCCTTGGCCAGCTGTCCCATCTCGCGGATGCTGTTGGTTCCGTAGGTGTGCACACTGATGCGGTTTATGGCGGCACGAGCGGCAGGGGTCAAGGTCATTATCTCCTCTATCTGCTTGCCGGGATTGGTCTCATCACTGGTGGTCAAAATGATGTCATTGAGGCCGTAGCGTTTCAGAGCTTCTTTTGTCAGTACCAGCAGCTTGGACTGTGACTCACCGGCATCAATGTGGCAACCCTCCTGCTTGTAGTTCATGGCGGGCCAGTAGTTGGTATTGGGCTCGTTCATGGGCGATACGCTCTTGACTTTCAACTTCATTTCACGGGTCATGTAGTTAGCCACGTGAGCCATGTACTCGGCAAAGTCATCGTATTCATCGTCCTTTATGTTGTTCTCCTCGGCCTTGAAGTTTCCGGTGGAACAACCGCTGTTGGTCATGAAGTATGGCGGCGAGTTGCTGAAAATCTCCAGGTAGGCATCCTGACCGGCGGCTTTCATTGCGGCTTTAACCACATTGAGCTGCCGGGCATCGGCCGTATAGTCATACTTGCGCTCTCCGTCAGTGTCTATGTACATCCAGCCGGGAACGTCGCTGTCGGTGCGGGTTATGTGGTGATGCGTAGGGTCATCGCCTCCGCCCACGTTATAGCGCATAATGTTCAGACCAAGACCCTTCTGTGCATCAAAAAACAGATCGGCCGATTTTGCAGTAAGTTCATCGTTGTAGCCGATGCGGTTAGCCCACCAGCACAGGCTGGTACCCCAGCCTTCCCATCGGCCATTATTGGTTTGGATGGCATTATCCTTGGAAACCTTAATTACGGTATTCTGAGCATGGCATACCAATCCGGCAGCCAGCAACAACACAAAGGCAATCTTTCTCATACTGTTATCTGCATTATGCAGTGGGCGCAATCGAACTTAAGGGTAAAACGGCGACCGTCGGCGGAACGCAGGCTGAGGGGTTCGTTCACCTGCGGGGCATTGGGCGACTTACCGTGTTTGGGGCAGAGTCCCAGAGCGTATCGGATGCAGTGACGGCAGAACATCACGGTGGCCTGTTCGGGCTGCACCTTCTCAAAGGCGTCGTCGATTTTCCGAACTCCGTGGTCGGCGTAGAAGGTGCGGGCCTGGGCATTCATCACATTACCCAGATAGGTCAGGGCCGATACGGGATAGCTGGCCGACGGATTCTTTGCCGTACCGGGAACCAGCCTCAGGTATGACTCCATACGCATTGCCTCCAGTTTTTCCGCTACGTTGCGGCGCATATCGGACAGCAGCGACGAGGGGATGAAACGCTCGCCGTCAAGGCGGATATCAATATTTGCGGCTTCAAAACGGGTGCCTCCCAACTTGGAGAGCTGGGTCTTAATGTTTGCCTCCTGGGGAGTACGGGCATCCTCTTTCTTCCATTCGGACTCTACGCTTGCCCCCAGGCCGTCCTCACTGGTAAAGGTTACGCGGTAACCCTGAGGTGTCTCCTCAAAGAGTATGTCTACATTGATTTTCCTTACGGCCGATTCCTTGGAGAGCGTCTTCTCGAACTCCAAATCAAAGTTGCGGTACACAACAGTTCCGGGCTTGACCTGAGGCATATCACCACCTTCCAGGAACAGGAATATGCGGCTGTTCTCCACGCGGTTCACGCGATAGCCCTCAAGCTCGCCTTCACGGTTCATGAAGCAGAGTCCGTCACCGTTATGGAAGGCCTTGAAACCGGCCACAGTGAGCCATCCGCGGCCCACCTCCTTGACGGCACCCATCTTCTCGCCTATGGACTTGGGGGTGCCGAACGAGTAGATATCGGTGGTGCGTCCGTGCAGGAAATAGTCAGTAAAACCGCGGTTGAAGCTGCGGCTAACGTCGGGGGTGAATGCGGGTACGCTATGTCCGGCCGATGCCCTGTAAAGGTCGGCACGGCGCTTAAGCAGTTTTTCTATGGCCTGACTGTAGGCTGCAGTAACGTTCTTGACGTACTGCACATCCTTGAGACGGCCCTCTATCTTGAACGAGCAGACACCGGCATCGGCCAGTTCCTCCAGGAACTCCATGCGGTTCATGTCACGCAGGGAGAGCAGATGACGGCCCATTACGATGATGTTTCCATCGGCATCAGCCAGATCGAACTTGAGACGGCAGAACTGGGCGCACTCGCCGCGGTTGGCACTGCGGTTAAAGCAGTATTGCGATGCATAGCACTGGCCGCTGTAGCTCACGCAGAGAGCTCCATGTACAAAGCACTCCAGCTCCACGTCGGGGCATGCCTCATGTATGGCGGTTATCTCTTTGAGAGAGAGCTCACGGGCCAGTACCACACGGGTGAATCCGCAGTCGGCAAGGAAACGGACCTTATCGGCAGAGCGCACATCGCACTGGGTGCTGGCATGCAGCGCTATGGGAGGCAGTTTCATCCTGAGGACGGCCATATCCTGTACGAGCAGGGCATCGGCCCCGGCCTCATAGAGCTGCCATATGAGTTTTTCGGCATCGGCCAGCTCACTGTCCTTAAGTATGGTGTTGACGGTCACATAGACCCTGGCTCCGTAAAGATGGGCGAATTCCGCAAGGCGGGCTATATCCTCCACGCTGTTGCCTGCTGCCTGACGCGCGCCGAACCGGCCGGCACCGATATAGACTGCATCGGCCCCGTGCCTGATGGCTTCCATGCCGCACTCCAGATTCTTGGCCGGCGACAGGAGTTCCAGACTTCTACCCTCTTTCATATTACCAGATACGAACCCTGTTCTCGGGTGCAATATACATAGAATCCTCCTTGGTTATACCAAAGGCCTCATACCATTCGTCAATATGAGGAAGCGCGCCGTTCACCCTAAGACGGCTCAGCGAGTGCTCGTCACTCTTGGTCTGCTGGAGAATCATCTCGTCACGGCAGTTCTCGGCCCAGGTGCAGGCGTATGCTATAAAGAAACGCTGCAAAGGTGTGAATCCCATCTTATCCTCCTGGGGCGTCTCACGGCACACCTCACGGAAAGCCTCGAGCGCCACGGTCAGGCCGCCGTGGTCAGCTATGTTCTCACCCAGCGTGAGCTTGCCGTTGGCCTTCACTCCGGGAAGCACCTCAATGCTGTTGAACCAGTCCACCAGGACCTTGACGCGGCGGTTGAAACGGCGTGTATCCACCCCGCTCCACCAGTTGCACATGTTACCGTCCTTATCGAACTGACGCCCCTCGTCATCGAATCCGTGGGTCATCTCATGTCCCATGATGGTACCAATGGCTCCGTAGTTGAAGGCGTCATCGGCATTCATGTCAAAGAAGGGATACTGCAGGATTCCGGCGGGGAAACATATCTCATTTATCGAGACGTCATAATAGGCGTTGATCTCCTGCGGGTTCATATACCACTCGGAGCGGTCCACCGGTTTCTTGAACTTACGCTCCACCATGTCATTCCAGAAAAACAGGCTTATTGCTGCGCTGTTCTCAAACAGTGATTTCGCGGGGTCGATGACCATCTTGGAGTAGTCGCGCCACTTGTCCGGGTAGCCGATCTTGAAGCTGAAAGCCTCAAGTTTCTCAAGCGCCAGGCGGCGGCTCTCCTCACTAAGCCAGTTCTGGAGTCCGATGCGTACGCCGAGTGCCTTCTTAAGGCGCAGGAACATATCGATCATACGCCGCTTGGCCTCCTCCGGGAAGTATTTCTCCACATAGAGGCGTCCCAATGCGTCACCCAGTGTCCCGTTCACGGCCGATGTTGCACGTTTCCACATGGGTTTGGGTTCTTTCTGGCCGCTCATGGTCCGTCCGTAGAAATCAAAATCGGCGGCATCGGCCTCCTTTCCCAGACGGTTACCGTTGGAGTCCAGCATCTGCCACTCCATGAGAACCTTCTGGTCCTCAAGCGGCTCCTCGTTGATTATGCGGATGGCCTCACGTATGGCTTCGGGCTGCCCCACATCGACCACATCGACATCCTTAAGTCCCAGCTTACCCAGAAAATCCTTCCAGTCCAGTCCGGGGAGCTTTTTGTAAAGCTCGCTTATGGTCATCTTATGGTAGTTCCGTGAGGGATCGCGCAGCTGCTCGTTGTTACGTGACGCCCTGGCAATCATCTTCTCCAGGCGCCATATTATCCTCATGCGGCGGAAAGCCTCCAGACGGCCGTATCCGGCCAGTTTGAGCATACGTACCACATGTTTCTTGAAGGCCTGCCTTATCTTGACGGTCTGAAGGTCACGGTCGGTGTAATACTCCTTGTCACCGAGCGTAAGACCGCCCTGGCTCATGCCTACTATGTTGGTATTGCTATCCTTGAGGTCTGGTCCTATCCCCACGTCAAAGTAACCGGTAACGCCGTAGGGATCAAGCTCAATCATATTGTCCAGGAGCTCCTCACGGCTACTGATGGCCCTGATACGTTCCATATAGGGACGGATGGGCGCCATACCCTCGGCATCGCGACGGTCGGTGTCCATGACCAGGTTGTAAAGGTCAGCTATTCGGGCTGCGTCACTGCCGGGAGCGTTATCCTGAGCTATAATGCCGTCAATAAGATCCTTGAGCTGCTGACGGTTACGTTCTGAGAGCTCTTCATAGGTTCCGTAACTTGCAAAATCATCGGGCAGCGGATTGGCATCAAGCCATCCTCCGCAGCTGAAACGGTAGAAATCCTCACCGGGCCATACGCTACGGTCCAGGTTCTCCTCCTTTATGCCTGCAAGTCTGCCCACCTGTTTACCAGATACGTGCCCTCTTTTCGGGAGCCAGATAAAGTGCGTTGTCAGGTGTTATACCGAATGCCTCATACCAGGCGTCTATGTGAGGCAGGGTGCCGTTCACACGCCAGCGGCTCAGTGAGTGGGGATCGCTCTTGGTACGGTTGCGGATCTCCTCGTCACGTATATTGCCGGCCCATACGCCTGCATAGGCCATGAAGAAACGCTGCTCCGGGGTCAGTCCGTTCACTGACTTGAGCGGAGCGTCCTTAGTGGCGTTTTTGAATGCCTGATAGGCCACCATCAGACCTCCGTGGTCTGCTATGTTCTCACCCAGTGTGAGTGAGCCGTTACCGTTCAGGTCAGGCAGCACCTTGATGCTGTCAAAATGGTCAACCAGAACCTGCACCTTCTCCTTGAACTTGTCGGCGTCACCCTCGGCCCACCAGTTGTTGAAGTTACCCTCCTTATCGAACTGACGGCCCTGGTCATCGAATCCGTGTGTCATCTCATGACCGATAACCACACCTATGGCACCGTAGTTGAAGGCGTCATCGGCACTCATGTCAAAGAAAGGATACTGGAGGATGCCGGCCGGGAAACAGATCTCGTTGGTGGTGGGGTTATAATATGCGTTGACGGTCTGCGGTGTCATGAACCACTCAGTGTCATCGACAGGTTTCTTGTACTTGCGCTCAATCATGTCCTGCAGGAAGAAACGGCTTATGCCTATATTGTTATCGAACAGGCTCTTGGAGGGGTCGATGACCAGCTTGGAGTAGTCTCTCCACTTGTCAGGATAACCTATCTTGACATGGAAGGCATCAAGTTTCTCATGAGCGAAAGCCTTGGTGCTGTCACTCATCCACTCCTGTGCGTCGATGCGCTCGCCAAGGGCTATCTGCAGGTTGCGTACCAGAGTGACCATACGCTCTTTCGATGCAGCTGGGAAATACTTCTCGACGTAGAGCTGACCGATGGCCTCACCAAGCACGCTGCTTACGGTCGATGTGGCACGCTTCCACCAGGGCTGCTGCTCCTCGCGTCCGCTCATGACCTTACCGTAGAAATCAAAGTTGGCGCGGTCCAGTTCCTGAGTGAGACGTGATGCTGTGTGGTCAATGAGCTGCCACTCCATATATGACTTGTGAGCCTCTACGGGAAGTTCAGCCAGGATAGCCTCCACCTCATGGATAGGCTCGGGTTGGCTTACATCCACCACGTCACAGTCACCGATACCCATCTCATCGAACATATGCTGCCAGTCAATACCCTTGAAATCTTTCTTGAGGGCATCGAATGTCATCTTGTGATAGTTGGCGGCGGGGTCGCGCTGTTCAGCAGCACTGTATGACTTACCGGCTATGCGGGTCTCAATGAGCATGACGTCCTCCATCTTCTTCTGCGCATCGGACTCAGAGAAACCGCAAAGGGTGAACATACGTACCACATGCTTACGGAAAGCCTCGCGGACGGCGGTGGTGGCATCATCGGTATCCAGATAGTACTCCTTCTCACCGAGCGAGAGACCGCCCTGGCCTATGCTTACTATATTGGCCTTGCTGTCCATCATGTCAGCTCCTATCCCTACACCGAAATAGTTGCCGGCCAGGCCGTCCAGATCCATCTCCACCATAAGGGGGAATATCTCACCACGCTCACTTACGGCCTCGATCCGGTCAATCCAGGGCTTGATGGGAGCCAGTCCCTCATCCTCACGGCGTGCAGTGTCAAGCACCAGTTTATAGAGGTCAGCTATCTTCTGTGCGTTGGTTCCGAACTCATGGTCTACGGCCACAACGTCATCGATAATACATTTAAGTTGCTTGCGGTTATCCTCAGCCAGCTGGTCGAACGAGCCGAAACGGGCATACTCGGGTGTAAGCGGATGTGCCGCATTCCAGCCGCCATCGGCGAACTGGTAGAAATCATCGCCGGGCACTGCGGTCCTGTCAAGATTCTCCATCTTGATACCTATGCCCTGTCTTGAATTGTTACATGACATCATAATTCCTGCAAATGCAATTACGAATAATGCTATTCTTTTCATAAAAATCATTCTTGACTTAAATACTCTCTCCTTCAATCATGGCCTCCTCCCAGCGGGACTCGGCGGCGGCCAGTTCCTCCTTGAGCTTGCCGTATGACTCGAACATGGCGGGGTTCTGCGCGCCGCTCGGGGTTGCCAGCCACTCCTCCAGTTCCTTTATCTCTTTCGATATACGCTCAACCTCCTTCTCGCAATCCTCAATCTTCTTCTGAGCCTTGCGCTTACGGCGTTCCAGTTCCTTCTTGGCCTCGTAGTCCTCCTTTCCGGCCGATGCCTTGGCGGTCTCTGTAACCTCCACTGTGGCACCTTTCATACGTCCTATGTCAGCCAGGTTGTCAAGGTTCTTTTTCTGGAGGAAATCATAGATACCGCCCAGATGTTCACGAACCTTGCCGTCACCGAACTCGTAGACCTTCTCCACCAGTCCGTCCAGGAACTCACGGTCGTGGCTTACCACTATCACCGTGCCGTCAAAGGCCTGTATAGCCTCCTTAAGGACATCTTTCGATGTCATGTCAAGATGGTTGGTAGGCTCATCGAGTATAAGCAGGTTCACCGGAGTGAGCAGCAGACGGATCATGGCCAGACGGCTGCGTTCGCCGCCCGAGAGCACCTTGACCTTTTTCTGTCCTGCCTCTCCGCCGAACATGAACGCGCCCAGTATATCGTTTATACGGGTACGGATAGGACCGGTAGCCACATTGTCGATGGTATCATGCACCGTCACCTCCTCGTCAAGGAGCTGTGCCTGGTTCTGGGCGTAGTAACCTATCTGGATATTATGACCTATGGTGAGTTTGCCGTCAAACGGGATCTCACCCATTATGCATTTTACCAGGGTGGATTTACCCTCACCGTTACGTCCTACGAACGCCACCTTCTCACCGCGCTTGATGGTAAGGTCCACACCGCTGAACACCAAATGGTCACCATAGCTCTTGGCCACTCCCTCACAGATAACGGGGTAGTTGCCGCTGCGTATGGCTGGCGGGAACTTGAGACGCATGGATTTGTTGTCGACCTCATCGACCTCGATGGGTACGATCTTCTCCAGCATCTTTATGCGGCTCTGTACCTGCACGGCCTTAGTCGGTTTGTATCGGAAACGCTCTATGAACTCCTTGGCATCGGCTATCTCCTTCTGCTGGTTCTCATAGGCGCGGAGTTGCTGCTCACGGCGTTCCTTGCGCAGCTCCACAAACTCATTGTACTTGACCTTATAGTCATAGATTATGCCGCACGATATCTCAATGGTGCGGTTGGTCACGTTGTTTATGAAAGCGCGGTCATGGCTCACCAGGATCACGGCGTTGCAACGCTTGGCCAGGAAATCCTCAAGCCACTGTATGCTCTCTATATCCAGGTGGTTGGTAGGCTCGTCAAGAAGCAGCACATCAGGATGACGCAGAAGCAGCTTGGCCAGCTCAATTCGCATGCGCCAGCCGCCGCTGAACTCGCTTGTGGGACGGTCCAGGTCGTCACGGCGGAATCCCAGACCTGTGAGAGCCTGTTCCAGTTCCGCCTGATAGTTACCTCCGCCCATCATCTGGTAGCGCTCGCTCTCACGTGTAAAACGGTCTATGAGCGCATGGTACTCCTCGCTCTCATAGTCCGTACGCTCCACCAGCTGGTTGTTCAGCCTCTCGACCTCAGCCTGAAGTCTGTGCAGGTCCTCAAACGCAGTCTCAGCCTCCTGACGTACCGTTCGGGTATCGGCCAGTTTCATGACCTGCGGCAGGTAACCTATGGTCATCTCCTTGGGTATGGATACCGTACCCGAGGTAGGCTGCTGCAGACCGGCAATGATCTTGAGCATGGTTGACTTGCCCGCTCCGTTCTTACCCACAAGGGCAATACGGTCCTTGTCACCTACCACGTAGCTGACATCATGAAAGAGCGGGCGCGCCCCGAACTCAACCTTAAGATTCTCTACCGAAAACACTTAGAATCTGTCCTTATGCAAAAAGTTTTGCGGGATAAACACCCTCCTTAACCAGTTCTGCAATCTTGTCAACAACACCCTGACGGTCCTCGGCATATGTAACGCCGAACCACTTGGAGGTGGTGTCCAGGACCTCAACGGTTGCGGTGCCGTTGTTGATCAACTCATTGACCATGAGCGGAATGAAATACTCTGACTTGGGAGTGTTGATATTGGCCTTGAGCCAGCTCTTGAAGAAATCCTCGGAGTATTTCATATAGTCAGGTGTGAATCCCCACACGTTCATTGAAACGGGTGTGTTGTCATCAATGCGGACCCAATCCTCGCCGTCCTTATAGCATACACCGTTCTCACGGCGCAGTATCTCAGTGCGCTCAACAACGGTTGTGAGATGACGCTTGGCGTTAACCTCGCATACTCCGCGTGACACCTTGCCGTTCTCACTCAGGGTGTTGGCTACACGGAATCCTACCATTGAATAGACGTTCTTGGAGCCCTCAGGCAGTGAGCTGAGGAACTTACCCATAACGGCAAAGCAGTCGCGGCCGTAGAAATCATCGGCATTGATTACGCAGAAAGGCTCGTTTATGACATCCTTAGCCATGAGCACAGCATGATTGGTACCCCAGGGCTTGGTGCGGTCCTCCGGGCAGCTGAAACCCTCGGGCAGGTCATTGATGCTCTGGAAAACCACCTGAGTCTCTACATGACCCTCGTATTTCTTAAGTACAAGCTTGCGGAAATCATCCTCAAAGTCCTTTCTGATAATGAATACCACCTTGCCGAAACCGGCGCGGATAGCATCGAACACGGAATAATCCATTATAGTCTCACCACTGGGACCCAGCGCATCGAGCTGCTTGAGTCCGCCGTAACGGCTGCCCATGCCGGCAGCCAGAACAACAAGTGCAGGTTTCATATACTTAGTTTGTAATAGACTGCAAAATTACACTTTTTTTCCCATCAAAAACGTTATCTTCGCATCAAGAAACCGTTACAGTCATGAAAAGATATCTTATAGGAATTTCCATGGTTATGACACTGTTTCTTGCACTCGGCTGCAAGAACGGAGCCTCAAACCAGACCGTCGAGGAGGTCGATGCCGACACCATAATCCTTGATGCCGACCAGTATGTTCGCTTTGAGACCTCCAAGGGTAACTTTACAATAAAACTCTACCGCGAGACCCCTCTGCACCGTCACAATATGGTACGTCTGGCACGCAAAGGTTTCTATGACGGCCAGCTGTTCTTCGGTATCCAAAAGGGTTACAAGATACAGGCCGGCGACGTCAACTCCAAGAACGCCAAGCCCGGCCAGGAGATAGGCATCGACGTAAAGGATGACACCATCCAGTCCGAGATCAACCCCTATAAGTTCTATCACAAGCGCGGCGCCGTAGGTCAGGCCAGCACCTCACAGTTCCGATGCTCCACCAGCCAGCAGTTCTATATCATAACCGGCAAAAAGGTAAAGGAATCCAACCTCACCGCCCAGGAGAACGTCATCAACAAACGTTACCGCCAGGCTCTCAAGGACACCCTCACCCAGCCTCACGCCAAGGATATCCTGACATGGCAGAAATACGGTGAGAAGAAAAAGATAAGCAAGCTCAACCAGCAGCTTAATGACGAGACCGATGCCATACTGGCCAAGCGCAGACAGCACTTCAAATACAACCAGCAGCAGATCAAGGAGTACACCACAGTAGGCGGTGCCCATACCCTTGACGGACTCTACACCGTGTTCGGTGAGATATCCGAGGGCATGGACGTGGTCGAGGCCATCTCCAATCTGCCTGCCGCAGGAAAAAACGGACGCCCCAATCCTGATGTCAAGATCATTAGGGCGTACGTTATTGAAGATGCCGGGGCCGCGCCTCAGCAATAAATCACAGTTTCTCTGCTATCTCATTGAAACTCTGCCACAAAGAATCAGCGGGCAGAGGCGCCTTGACGTCTATCATCTCGTGTGATACGGGATGCTCGAACGTCACGTGGAATGCATGGAGCGATATACTGCCATCCGGATTCGACCGCTCCGCCCCGTACTTGAGGTCCCCCTTGATGGGACATCCCATCTTGGCGAGCTGGCATCGGATCTGATGGTGCCTTCCGGTGAGCAGCTCCACCTCCAGAAGATTGTAGTTCACGGAGCTAGCCACCAGACGGTATCTCAGTATTGCCTTCTTGCTGTCGGGAACCTCACGGTCATATGCATAGGAGCGGTTCTGTTTCTCGTTGCGCACCAGCCAGTTCACCAGCTCTCCCTCAGGAGCCGCCGGACGGTTCTTGACGATGGCAAGATAACGTTTGTCGACACTCCCCACACGGAACATGTCATTAAGACGCGAGAGGGCCTTGCTGGTCTTGGCCAACACCACCAGTCCGCTGACCGGACGGTCCAGACGGTGCGGCACCCCCACGAACACGTTACCGGGCTTGTGGTATTTCTCCTTGAGGTATGCGCCGACGACATCGGACAATGGAACATCGCCCGTCTTATCGCCCTGTACAATCTCACCCGACTGCTTGGAGACAATAATAATATGATTATCCTCGTATAAAGGAGTCATCCTCAATTCTCAATTCTCAATTCTCAATTCTCAATTCTCAATTTTCAATTGATCACATGTTCATTCCGCCGTCAACCTGCAGAACCTGACCGGTCACGTATGAGCTGTCATCGGACACAAGGAACAGTGCTGCCTTGGCAATCTCCTCAACCTGAGCGCCGCGCTGCAGAGGAATAGCCTTGCACCACTCGGCCAGCTTCTCTTCAGGAATCTTGCCGGTTGTCATCTCGGTGAGTACAAAGCCCGGAGCTATAACGTTGGCACGGATGCCACGTGATGCCATCTCCTTGGCTACGGACTTGGTGAGTCCCACCAGACCTGCCTTTGAGGCTGAATAGTTGGTCTGTCCTGCGTTTCCGTGCAGACCTACCACCGATGACACGCAAAGTATGTTACCGCTGCGCTGACGCATCATCTGCGGAGTGCAGGCCTTGATGAAGTTGAATGCAGACTTGAGGTTGGTATCAAGCACCTCGTCCCACTGCTGCTCGTTCATACGCATCATAAGACCATCCCTGGTGATACCGGCGTTGTTTACAAGGATGTCTATGCGACCGAACTCCTTTACCACCTCATCCACCATCTGGGCTGCGCCCTCATAGCTGGCTACGTCCACGCGATAGCCCTTAGCCTTTATGCCGTTAGCGCTCAGCTCTGTCTCCAGGGCCTGAGCCTTTTCTACGCTGTTGATGTACACGAATGCCAGGTCTGCTCCTTCAGCTGCAAAGAGCTTGGCCATGGCAAGACCTATCCCACGCGTTGCTCCTGTAATGAGCACCGTCTTTCCTGTCAGTTTTCCCATAGAATTATTACTGTTTATTTGGTTCTGAATATCCCAAGGCACCGTAGATAAGTCTGCGTGCCTCGAAACGGATCTCTTCTCTAGTATTGCCCTGCCAGAGTTTACCTCTGATGTACGGGGCCTCGAAGCCTCTCATGCAGTGATACATGATCTCGGCGGTACGGCGTACGCTGACCACATTGAAGGCGCCGGTAGTCTTACCCTCGGATATGATATCCTGTAGCATCTGTTTCTGCTTGAGGTCAAATCCCTTACGGAAATGCTCAAGTCCCCAGCTGTTACGGAAAAAGCCCGACCTCAGGGTACCGTTGCGGTCCACCGTCTCCTTTACCAGACGGAAATAACCGAAAATGAACTCCACTATCTTCTGCTGTGCGGGCATATTGAGATTGGCAATCTCCGCAAGTCCTGTAACCAC
>JBGURN010000010.1:0-1573 GCA_045131955.1 Bacteroidaceae bacterium | reverse complement strand
TCATAGACTATCGGTGGTTCCTTACCCGGAAATACTCTGCCTACCCTGCCTACGCTCTGTGTAATAACGGCGTAGTCCTTCTGAGGGGTTGTGAGATACAATCTGTCCAGTCTTGGTATGTCCAAGCCCTCTTTTGCAAGTGCGTATGTAGCGAACAGATAATGTTTCTTACCTTCACGCATCTGCTCAAAGGCTGCGTTTCTTTCTTCCTTCTGCTTCTTGGAAGTCATTGTCCCGTCTACCATGACTGCCTGTTCCTGTAGGTACGGCGGCAGATTTAGATATAGCTGTTTCAGATGTCCTACCCTTTCCGAAAGAATCAGATTATAGTGGCTGCGGTTATCTACCAAGTCCTGTGTGATCTGTGCGTTCCTGCCGTAATGCTTTGTCAAGAAGGTGATCATGCTTGTGTAGTTGATCGTACCGTCAGGATTCAAACATTCCCTTGTAAGCTGTACCTGTGTCGCCATCGGCTGCACGTTGACCTTCATAATGAATTCCGCTACGGCTTCATCAGGAACGGTGTGTACTATCTCTCCGAGAAGTGAGTAGGTGGATTTTATGAGTCCGTCTGCTCTGTGTACTGTCGCTGAGAGTCCGTACTTGTGTCTTGCCTTCAACCTGTTCAGCACCTTTGAGAATTGCGTTACCGCTGTCGGTGATCCGGCTACTCTGTGGCATTCGTCCACAATGATGCAGTCCCAGACATCACGGTACTTATCAAGGTCTACTTTGCACATGGTCTGTATCGTAGCGAAAGTGATTCCTGCGCCTACATTGACCTTGCCCTCCGTGATGGTTCCTATCAGGTCTTTGTCTATGTACTGCTCCGCCCGGTCTCTGCTCTGATTCAGCAGGTCTTTGGTATGAGTCAGCCATAAGGTCTTGACTCCCAGTTCACAGGCCAGAGCTATACCTATCTGTGTCTTGCCGCTTCCGGCAGGTGCTTGTAGTATCCCGTACTGGTGTCTGACCAGAGCGTCAAGTGCTTCCGTCTGATAGCTCCTCAGAGAGACTTCGGCGTTATAGTCCACCGTCTCAGGATGTACGAAGGTGCTACTCACTGTAGCCCCCGTTATCAGCCCCAGAATTGACCTGAGACAGCCAAACGGTATCAGTAGGGTATCTCCGTTCGTTTCGTAGAGAAAAAGCTTCTGAGGGGTATTTCCTGTCCAGAATCCCATGCGCTGCTTCTTAACGTAGTCAGGGTTGGATATTATGAGGTTGTCCCGGCACCACTTTGAGAGCAGTGCTGTAGGCTCGTCTACCCTTATCTGACTTCCGATGGTGACCTTCATGATCCACCACCTACCCACTCTTCAATCAGCAGTCCATATTCTGCCAAGTCTCTGCGTTTGAGTACCCTTGTGTTCTGCTTCCATAGTCTTGCGACTGTCAGGAACGGAACCATGAATACTAACGAATCTCTCATTTTCAGTGCGAAGTACGCATAGTGGTTACCGCACTGATGCCACAATGTCATGGCGGCCTCTTGGTTCGGTTCAACTCGCGTCAGATTGAAGCAGTTGTTTTCACATACCTTGCAGTCGATCAGTACGGCTTTACCGTCCTT
>JBGURN010000009.1:0-30617 GCA_045131955.1 Bacteroidaceae bacterium | reverse complement strand
GGGGCTTGACCTTTTCCTCTCCAGGATAAAGTGGGAGAGCACGCTCGCCGCGCCAAAGGCCGTGGGGGATTTCCTGGAATCGGTCTTTGATCCACTCCGGGATATCCTCAACTTAGGTGCATACGCTCAGGCATCGGGCATAAGTGACAACTATCTGAGCCGTCTGGTTAAGCAGTCAACCGGACGCAGCGTGGGAGCCTGGATAGACATAGCCAGGGTGGTACGTGCCAAGAAGCTACTTTCGGCCCCCTCGATACCTGTCATTGACGTGGCGGCTGCAGTGGGCCTGGAGGACCAGTCCTATTTTGCGCGGTTCTTCAAGAGGGTGACGGGACAGACCCCGTCAGAGTTCCGCAAATCCATGCAAGGATAATCCTAATTCCGGCAACACATGTTCTAAAACAGACCGTTTTTATTGCGGACCTTTGCAGCCGAAATGAAAACAGTCCTTCTCATACCTCTTTTCTTTACCGTACCTGCCGAGCCGGAGATGCCTGTGGAACTCCCGTCGATCACCGTTACCGCCCTGAAAGAACAGGTGGAGACGGACAGGATTGCATCGGCTGTATCGGCCTTTTCATATGAAACCATAAAGAGGAACGGGACTTACCGCGAGCAGTCTCTCTCGCAGATGGTGCCGGGACTGCATATCCCCGAGTACGGGGCTTCGCTCACGTCGACCATATACCTGCGCGGACTCGGTTCCCGTATGGAGAATCCCGTGATGGGTCTCTACATTGACGGCATACCCGTGCTTGACAAGAACGCCTATGACTTTGACTGGGAGGGCGTGCGTAACGTAACTATGCTGCGCGGTCCCCAGGGAACACTGTACGGACGTAACAGCATGGGCGGAGTGCTCTCGCTGCGAACCCTTTCACCGTCGGAGGACAGCGAGCCTGAAGTGAACGTGGAATACGGAACTTACGGGACGCTCAGGGCCGGTGCCCGGTTCGTGATTGGGCGGAATGCGCTGTCACTTACCTACAGGCATAAGGACGGATATTTCAGGAATGAATTCAAGGATGAACTCTGTGATCCCTATGACGGTCTCTCCATGCGGTGGAAATGGGAGCTGCACTCGGGTGAACGGCTCATAGTCGCCAACATGCTGCAGGCGAGCCTGTCCGAGGAGGGCGGTTTTGCCTACGGACTTTGGACCGACAGCGTACAGTATCCCGTCTCGTATAACGACGAGGGCAGCTACCGCAGGCTCTCCGTGATAGAGGGTCTCAAGCTGGATTACTACGGAGACAGGATAAAGACCGATGCCATAGCCTCATTCCAGATGCTCTCCGATGACATGCACATGGATCAGGACTACACATCGCGTCCGGTGTTTACGCTTGAACAGGAGCAGATGAGCGGCGCCGGAACGGTGGAACTCAATATACGCCGCACGGACAGTGAGGCCCGATGGCAGCCGCTGACAGGTCTGTTCGCCTTCTACAAGGGCAACCGCATGAAAGCTCCGGTCATATTCAAACGTGACGGCATAGAGACCCTTATGCTGGATAACGCGAACCGTAACATACCTGACGAGATAGGAGATCTGGCCATACGTGAGAGCGTGATGCCGGTCTATTCGGACTTTATGATAAAGAGCTGGAACATAGCCCTGTTCCATGAGTCTGTGCTTGACCTGGACCGATGGCTCCTGACTGCCGGACTCAGGCTCGACTACGAGGGGGGAGTGATGGATTATGTCTGCAAGACAGAGCTTCATTACCGTATGGAACCCTTAATGACTGACTACAAGAGGGTCAAGGTCCGCTATGCAGGCACCGAGGACCACAGCCATTTTGAGGTGTTACCCAAACTGTCGGCTCTCTTCAAGGCTACCGATGACCTCTCTGTCTACGCCACTATCTCCAAGGGATACCGCGCAGGCGGATTCAATACGCAGATATTCTCCGATATACTCCAGAACAAGACCATGAACGCCACCATGAATGACATGGGCGTATATATGGACTCTCCGTATATGTCGGTATCGGCCAAGAATACCGAATATGACCCGGAGACCGCATGGAACTCGGAACTGGGTATGAGGATGGCCGGTGATGACTGGAGGGTGGAGGCATCGGTCTATTATACCGATGTGAGGAACCAGCAGCTTACCGTGTTCCCTCCCGGCAAGTCGACCGGACGAATGATGACCAATGCCGGCCGAAGCCGCAGTTACGGAGTGGAGACACAGCTCACGTGGAATCCGGACAGACTGCGCACGCATGTGACATGGGCCTGGTGTGACGCCCGTTTTACCGATTACAATGACGGAAACAACGACTATTCCGGCAACCGTATTCCTTACGTGCCTGAGCACACCCTGCATGCAGGAGCGGGATACAGTTTCCCTGTAGGCGGCAGGACTCTCGATGTGGACTGCACGCTCAGGGGTGAGGGCCCGTTCAGCTGGAATGAGCAGGGCACCCGGAAGGAGGATTTCCGTCTTATGCTGGAGAGCCGTGTGGCACTGGTCATGGAGGGATGGGAGATATACCTGAGAGGTGAGAACCTGACCGGCACCAATGGCAACAGTTTCTACTTCAAGTCCATGGGTAACGAGTTCTTTGCTCCCGTCAGGCCGCGGACAATCATGACAGGAATAATTTTTAAACTATAAAACTATGAAGAAATCAATTTTTTATGTGCTTGCCCTTATGGCAGCCGTAGTAAGCTGCGACAAGCTTGACACTGAGAATGAGGAGGAGAAGAAGAACGAACCTGCAGTTGAGGTAATTGATACGGTGTACTTCTCAGGAACACTGGTTGCCGAAGCTTCATCGGGTACAACCACTACTCCCGATACCAGAATCAGCGTAAACTACACCGACAAGGCTGACTCTGTATCAATCTCCATCTATCAGGCCAAGCTGGCTCAGAGAATGCCTGCTATGGATATCGTTATCCCCAACGTTACACTGACCAAAAACGGTGGTGTTGATGCCATAACAAGCGCAAGCAGCATACCTCTGGCCATGGGTACTGAGTTCCCTGCCTATACCGTAACCGAATTCGCAGGTCAGATTGAGGGTGAAACCATCTCTTTCTCACTCAAGTTCGGAAACACTCCTACATCATTCAGCGGAACCAAAGTCCTGGTCGCACAGGATTGAATACCTGAAAAATCTATAGTAGTTGCTGGTCGGCCGGCTGCAATTCGTTTTGAATTGTCAGCCGGCTGACTTATCTTTACGCCTGCGTTTTCCGGAATATATATGACCTCACTTTTTCTGCTTCTGATAGTCATCGTCATAGTGACGAGTATCTGGCTCAATTCCGTATCGTCCAAGATCGGGGTGCCGGCACTTCTGGCATTCATACTTCTGGGTATGGTATTCGCCAACAACGGACTCTGGCAGGTGCGCTTTGACAACTATGAGTTTGCCAAGGAGACCTGTACCGTGGCCCTTATCTTCATCATGTTCTACGGAGGATTCGGAACCAGATGGGAGGCGGTCAGACCCGTCGTAAGGGAGTCGGTGCTGCTGGCTTCGCTGGGTGTGGTCATAACAGCAGGTCTCACAGGCCTGTTCTGCCATTACGCCCTCAAGTGGGAGTGGCTGGAGAGTATGCTGTTCGGTTCCGTCATGGGCTCGACCGATGCGGCATCGGTATTCTCCATATTAAGGAGCAAACGCCTGGGACTCAAGAACAACACCGCTCCCATGCTTGAGATGGAGAGCGGAAGCAACGACCCTGCCGCCTACATGCTCACCATAGTGCTGCTCTCGCTTATGAACGGAACGGCAACCGGAGGCGGTGTGGTCTGGAACCTCTTTTCACAGATCGTGTTCGGCGCAGGCTGCGGAGTGGGAATAGCCAAGATCGCCATCCTGGTGTTCCGCAAGGTCAGTTTCCAGACCGACGGCTTTGACTCCATGTTCATTTTCGCCATCGCGATAGCATCGTACGCCATTCCATCCCTGATAGGCGGTAACGGTTACCTGAGCGCCTACCTTGTGGGTATCATACTGGGTAACGAGGATTTCAAGGACAAACGCTCCATGGTCAGTTTCTTTGACGGAGTGACCGGTCTCATGCAGATGCTCATATTCTTCCTACTGGGTCTGCTGGCACGTCCCACCGAGCTGCATAAGGCAATTCTCCCGGCACTTGCCATATTCCTTTTCATGCTGCTTGTGTCACGTCCGGCATCGGTATTCACCATACTGACCCCGTTCCGTAAATATCCGCTGCGGCAGCAGGCTCTCATATCGTTCGTGGGACTGAGAGGAGCGGCATCGATCGTGTTCGCCATAATGGCTATGGTCAACCCCGCATTCCTTGAAAATGACATATTCAACATAGTCTTCATGGTGGTGCTGCTGTCCATATCGTTCCAGGGGTCCCTTATTCCCTGGGCCGCCAAGCTGTTCGATATGGCCGATCCGGGTGCCGATGTCATGAAGACCTTCAATGACTATTCCGATGCCACCGAGATGAATTTCGGCCGCATTGAGGTGACGCCGGACAGCAGTTGGGCAGGCCGTGCCATCAAGGACCTGGACCTGCCGGGCAATGTGCTGATTGCCCTGATAGTCCGCGGCCGCGAGCGCCTTCAGCCTCATGGCAAGACCATACTGCAACCGGGTGACGAGGTCATAATCCTGACCGAAGGCTTTACCGATGTCTCCACCTCGCTTGAGGAGAAAACCGTCAAGCCCGACAGTCGCAGGGTGGGCCAGCGCATAGCCGATTATCCCGGCAAGGGACTTATAGTCATGGTCCGCCGCGGAAAGAAATACCTCATACCCAACGGCCGTACCGTACTTAAGGCTGGCGACAGGATAGTCATACTGAATCTGGAATAAGTACCCCTTTCACAGTACCTTCAGACAACTTTTTTGGGGTTGAATGATAAAATTCTTACAAATATCGTTTGCGATATAAATTATTTGCCGTACTTTTGTATCGCAAACGATATAAATGAATTTAAAAAAGGATAGAGTTATGGCAAGGATTTATGATTTCAAGGCCCTTAACAACAAGGGTGTGGAGGTTGACTTAGGTCAGTATGAGGGTAGTGTGCTCATGATCGTGAACACCGCTTCCAAGTGCGGTTTCACTCCTCAGTATGACGGACTGGAGGCTCTCTATAAGAAATATAAGGACCAGGGTTTCGTGATTATCGGCTTTCCCTGCGACCAGTTCGCACATCAGGAACCGGGCAGCGACGCTGAGATAGAGGAGTTCTGCCGCCTTAACCATGGAGTTACCTTCCCTCTTATGAAGAAGATTGACGTGAACGGCGCCTCAGAGCACCCGGTATATACCTATCTTAAAGATGCCGCTCCGACCGAGGAGTATAAGGGACTCAAGGCCAAGGCTACCCGCAAGATGCTCAAGACCATCAGCGGCAGCGTAGAGAAGGAGAGTGACATCCTGTGGAACTTTACCAAGTTTCTCATCAGCCGTGACGGATCGGTAGTGAAGCGTTACGCTCCCACCGTAGGACCCGAGGACATAGAGGCCGATATTCAACTTATGCTAAAATGAAAGAACAGTTCAAACTTGACAATCAGCTCTGTTTCAGGCTTTACACGGCATCCCGCCTCATAACGCAGGCTTACTATCCGTTGCTGTCAGAGTTCGGTATTACCTATCCGCAGTATCTGGTGCTTCTGGTGCTCTGGGAGAAAGACTGCCAGCCGGTCAATGATATTGCCAAGCGTCTGGTCCTGGAGACCAACACCGTAACCCCGCTTCTTAAGAGGATGGAGACGGAGGGGCTGATAACCCGCACCAGAGGTAAGTCCGATGCCCGGCAGATGATAGTGGCACTGACCCCGAAAGGGCGTGATATGGAGGAGAGACTCGCTCATGTGCCTGCCAGCGTGGGTAGCTCAGTCGCCTGCAAGAGCGTGACTCAGGAAACTGTTCCCGAACTGTTCAGGATACTCGATGATATTATTGATAAGCTTGTTGCTGCACAAGGTGTGCATTGCTGAAAAAAGGACTACATCTCAGGGATGGCCACTCCGCGGGTGTTCTTGGTCTCGCTCATGACAAAGACGCTGTGGAGGCTGCCCAGACAACTCATGGCACCCAGCCTATGCTGCATGAAATGCTGGTATGCCTGCATATCCCTTGAATAAACCTTTATCATGAAATCATAATCACCGCTCGTGTTGTAGCACTCGGTGATTTCATCTATCTCCTGAACGGCATCTATGAACTGCTGTATCATCTCCTCCGAGTGTTGCTTGAGGCGTATGTTGCAGAGTACCATGATGCCGTTCCCGGCTTTACTGGCATCGACTACAGCCATGTAACGGGTTATATAGCCTTCGCGTTCCAGCCGTTTCTGACGCTCGAACGTGGGCGAGGGCGAGAGATGTATCTTTTCGGCCAGCTCCTTTACGGTGAGCTGGCCGTTTTTCTGTAGTTCGCGCAGTATGCGACGGTCGGTCGCGTCAAGTCTGTAGTCGTTTTTCATTTGTCTATAGTGATTTTTGCAGAATATTATACCTGCATTTGCTTTAATTCACTTGCAAACAAAGCATATTTTCCCGAATTGACCAAAATATTTTTATAGTTTGTTCAAGTGACATAATTTTGCGCCGCAATTGCATGGAAAAATTATCATTTATCGGATTTAAAAAGTAGAAACATGTCCATAAGAACGAACATTTTAGGATACCCCCGTATAGGTGCCGGCCGCGAGCTCAAGAAGGCTGAGGAGGCATACTGGGCAGGTAAGGTATCAAAGCAGGAGCTGCTGGATAGTGCAGCCCTGATACGAAAGGGTAATTGGCAGCTGCAGAAGGAGTCCGGCATAGACCTGATTCCCAGTAACGATTTTTCATTCTATGACCAGACTCTTGACCTGAGCCTGGCAGTAGGAGCGGTACCTGAGCGTTACGAGTCGCTTAAGGGTGACCTGCTCGAACTCTATTTCGCAATGGCTCACGGCTATCAGAAAGACGGTATCGACGTGACTGCGATGGAGATGACCAAATGGTTCGATACAAACTACCATTATATAGTTCCTGAGTTCACCCGTAACCAGCAGTTCAAGCTTACCTACAACAAGGCTGCCGCTGAGTTTGCCGAGGCCCTTAAGCTGGGTATAAAGACCAAGCCCGTGCTCATCGGTCCTGTGACTTATCTCCTGCTGGGTAAGGAGAAGGAGCAGGGGTTCAACCGCATTGAACTTCTTGACCGCCTTCTGCCGGTTTACATCGAAATCCTCAAGGAGCTTGAGCGTCTTGGCGCCGAGTATGTGCAGATTGATGAACCTTTCCTTAATACCGATCTGAGTGCGGAGGTGAAAGATGCCTACCGCAAGGCGTTTGCAGAGATCCGTAAGGGCACCGGACTCAAGGTCATTCTCACGACCTATTTTGATGGTCTGGCCGATAATGCAGCACTGGCCGTAGAGCTTAACCCTGCCATCCTCCATATTGACCTTGTGCGTGCCCCTCAGGGTTGGGAGGATGTGGTTAAGCTTTTGCCCTCTGGCGCCTCTCTGAGCCTTGGCGTCGTTGACGGACGTAACATCTGGAAGAATGACTTTGAGAAATCACTCGATATCATCGAGAAGGTAAAGAAGGTTATAGGTCAGGAGCGCGTGATTGTAGCTACCAGCTGCTCGCTGCTCCATTCACCCATAGACCTGGAGAATGAGCATAACGAAAAGTCACTGCCCTTGGAGGTAAAGCGCTGGCTCTCATTTGCACGTCAGAAAGTGGCTGAGGTGGTTACTCTGGCCGACCTGGCAGGCGGCAACCCGTCTGACAGCTCCAAGGCTGCCCTTGAGAGCAACAAGGCCGACATGGAGGACCGTCGCACATCGGCCCTGACAAACAACAAGGCCGTAAGGGACAGGGTGGCTGCGGTTACACCCGACTTTGCACGCCGCAAGAGCCCGTTCGGCATACGTATTGCAGCACAGCACAGGGAACTCTGCCTGCCTCTGTTCCCCACCACCACTATAGGATCGTTCCCTCAGACTGCCGATGTCCGTTCATGGCGCAGCAAGTTCAAGAAGGGCGAGATTAGCCGTGAGGAGTATACCGCACTGCTCAAGGGTGAGATAGAGAGAACCATACGCAAGCAGGAGGAGATAGGGCTCGATGTCCTGGTACACGGCGAGTCTGAGCGTAATGACATGGTGGAGTATTTCGGCGAGCAGCTGAGCGGATTCGCATTCACCCAGAACGGTTGGGTGCAGAGCTACGGAAGCCGTTGTGTCAAGCCGCCGGTTATCTTTGGTGACGTGTCACGTCCCAAGCCCATGACCGTTGACTGGATAACATACGCTCAGAGCCTGACCGATAAACCGGTCAAGGGTATGCTCACAGGTCCCGTGACCATACTACAGTGGAGTTTTGTACGTAATGACCAGCCCCGTGCCGTTACCATGAAGCAGATTGCCCTTGCCATACGTGACGAGGTGACTGATCTGGAGAAGGCCGGAATCAAGGTCATACAGATTGACGAGCCCGCCATCCGTGAGGGACTGCCGCTCAGGGAGTCGGCCCGAGGGGAGTATCTGGACAAGGCTGTCGAGTCATTCCGCATATCGTCATCGGGCGTAGAGGACAGCACTCAGATACACACTCACATGTGTTACAGTGATTTCAACGGTATCATCCGTCACATAGCCGACATGGATGCCGATGTCATCACGATTGAGTGCGCACGCAGCCAGATGAACCTGCTTGGTGCATTTGCAGAATTCAAATATCCCAATGAGATAGGACCCGGTGTCTATGACATACATTCACCTCGTGTACCTTCAGTTCAGGAGATGGTTGATCTCCTCAGGAAGGCGTCAAAGGTCATAAACCCGGCGCAGTTGTGGGTTAACCCCGACTGCGGACTTAAGACACGAGGTTGGAAAGAGACTGAAGCATCCCTCCGCAATCTGGTCGAGGCTGCTAAGATCCTGCGTAAGTAAGTGGGGGCTTGCTTACACAGAGGATCCCCGGACCTTATCGGCCCGGGGATTACTGTTTATAAATGAGGGCAAATCTTTTGCATATGCCATGCGGTTGGAGTATTTTTGGATTCAGATATGAAAAATGATCCTATAGAATTGCTGCGGGAGTATGCAGGGTGTGAGCCAGAGTCTCAGGTAAGGCTTACGGCCGCCGGTTCCAACCGCGTGTATTACCGATACGTGCTTCCCGGCGGAGGTACCGTAGTCGGTGTAGAGGGGACTAACAAGGATGAGAACGCCGCGTTCCTGAGCATCGGACGTCATATGCGTTCGGCCGGACTTCCTGTTCCCGATATCCTGGCGGTATCGGACTCGGGTATGTGCTATCTTCTTGAGGACCTGGGTGACGACTCCCTGTTCGGCCTTATGGAGAGCGCTCGTGAGAACGGCGTATACAGTCCCGCACAGAAGGCGCTGCTTGAAAAGGTCATGACGCTGCTGCCGGACCTTCAGTTCAAAGGCGGCAAGGGGCTGGACTACAGCGTCTGTTTCCCCTGCGAGTCGTTCGACAGCCGCAGCATAATGTGGGACCTGAACTATTTCAAATACAGTTTTCTCAAACCCTCAGGACTGGAGTTCCATGAGGCCCGTCTGGAGGATGACTTTGAGAGGCTGGTCAAGGTGCTTCTTAAGGATGCCCCGTATGATACGTTCATGTACCGTGACTTCCAGGCCCGTAACGTGATGGTTCGTGACGGAGAGCCCTGGTTCATCGATTTCCAGGGAGGCCGCCGTGGTCCGGTGGAATATGATGTGGCATCGTTCCTGTGGCAGGCACGCGCCGCATATCCTGCAGACCTGCGTGAACATCTCATAGATACATATATCGGCTCGCTGGGCCGTTACCGCAAAGCGGATCCCGCAGAGTTCCGCAAGGGGCTTATGCATTTTGTCATGTTCCGCACACTTCAGGTGCTGGGGGCATACGGGTTCCGCGGCTATTTTGAGCGCAAGCAGCATTTCATAGAGAGCATACCCGCCGCCATCTCCAACTTAAGACAGCTGTTGGACGCAGGTGTGGGGGCGTCGGATTATCCCTATCTGACGGAGGTGCTGCGCGGGCTGACGGAACTGCCGCGTTTCAACGCATCGGGAGACCCTGGTGACGGACTGCTTACCGTGAGGGTCATGAGTTTCAGCTACCGCAAAGGCGGCGTGCCTGAGGATCCGAGCGGTAACGGAGGCGGATTCGTGTTCGACTGCCGCGCCATGCATAATCCCGGCAAGTACGAGCAATATAAGAAGATAACAGGGGCCGATGCTCCCGTAATCGAGTTCCTGGAGAGTCAGGGTGAGGTGCAGCAGTACCTGGAGCATGCCTACGGACTGGTTGACCCGGCGGTCAGCCGATATGTGGAACGCGGATTCCGGAACCTGCTGGTGGCATTCGGATGCACCGGCGGACAGCACCGCTCGCTCTACTGTGCCAACCATATGGCGGAGCATCTCAAGGCCAGGTTCGGTGACCGTATTCATGTTATACTGGAACACCGCGAACAGAAAAAACGCATTGAGTTATGAATGCCCTGATACTTGCCGCCGGACTGGGAACCCGTCTGGGCGAATTGACATCGGACCGTCCTAAAGCTCTGGTCGAGGTGTGCGGGCGTACCATGCTGGAACATCAGCTGCGCCGCCTATCGGCCGCCGGATTTGACAGGTTCGTAATCAACATACACCATTTTGCACCCAAGGTCAAGGCTTTCCTTGAGGAGCATGGGAACTTTGGACTGGATATAACCCTGTCCGATGAGAGTGACCTTCTGCTGGATACCGGAGGCGGAATCCGTAAGGCCATGCATCTTTTTGACAATGACCTGCCCGTGCTTGTGCATAACGTGGATATATTCTCCAATACGGACCTGAAGGCGTTGTACCGCGGTCATATGGAGAGCGGGGCCGATGCCACTCTTGTGGTGGCCAGCCGTTCCACATCCCGATATCTCTATTTTGACTCTGACGGCATGCTGCGCGGCTGGAGCAACGAGAAGACCGGACAGGTGCGCTCCCCGTATCCCGGATTTGACAAGACCGTCTATGATCCCCGCGCATTCCAGGGTATACATGTGGTATCACGTCCGCTTCTGCCGCTTTTGGATGAGATTCCGGAACCTAAGTTCTCGATAACGGATTTCTATGTTGACAATGCAGCCCGACTCAGGCTACGTTCGGTGTTATCGGACTGTAACGAATGGGTGGATGCCGGTAAACCGGAGACCCTTGACAGAGCTGCTCAGATAATCAACGCCTGCTATGAATAAACTGCTTGATGAGATGATCCTCCGTGCCGACCCGTCACAGGTGGAGGGACTTATGCGCTTTTTCAAGACCGGCCCCGGTCAGTACGGTGAGGGCGATGAGTTCCTGGGTATCAAGGTGCCCGTTACACGTTCCGTAGTTAAGGAATGCTGGAAGGAGGTGGGCTTCAAGGAGCTTGAAGAATGCGTTGCCAGCAAGTATCATGAGGTGCGTCTGGCAGCCCTGCTTACCCTCGTGGAGATATTCAGCCACAACCGTAAGAATCCCGACTTGCAGAAACAGTGCGTGGATTTCTATCTCTCACATACCGCATACATAAACAACTGGGATCTTGTGGACCTATCCTGCTATCCTCTCATCGGCACATGGCTGCTTGACAAGGACCGCACGCTCCTTTATGATTTGGCCCGCAACGGCAAGACAATCTGGGAGCAACGCATCGGAATGGTCAGCACCATGCAGTTCATACGTAAGGGTGAGACTTCCGATACATACGCGATAGCTGAGATACTGCTTCAGCACAAACATGACCTTATCCAAAAGGCGGTGGGCTGGCTGTTGCGTGAAGCCGGCAAACGAGATGCCGATGAACTCCGCAGATGGCTGGAACCTCGCGCTAACACCATGCCCCGTACCGCATTGCGCTACGCCATCGAGAAATTCCCCGAGAGCGAGCGCCGCGCCTGGCTCGAGGGCACAAAAGGGACGGTTCTATCTGTGCCCTAGAATGAAGGGGCACAGATAGAACCGTCCCTTTTGTGCCCTAATCAATAGAAGCGGCCGAGTGTGGTGTCGGGATAGTAGTGCTGAAGGATTTCGCGGTAGGTGTAGCCTTTGGCTGCCATGACGGCGGCACCGATCTGGCAGAGTCCAACTCCGTGACCCCAACCGGCACCTTTCAGTATGAATCCGTCCTGAGACTTCTCAACCACGAATGCGCTGCTGAACAGATGACTCTCTGAGAGCGTGCGGCGTATCTCAAGTTCCTTTCCGATGGTTACGGTCTGTCTGGTACCCTGAATCTCCAGCTCAAAGATACGGCCTGAAGGTCCGCGTCTGACAGGCCTTAAATCTACTATGTCACCAATATCCAATCCCGACTTGCGGCGGAATATGTCGGAAATCTGTTCTACTGTATACTCCACTTTCCAGCGGTAATAGTCCGGGGTCTCCAGGTCGTAGCCGTTGAGGGATTCCGACAGGATGCCTGCGTCAGCCGAGTTACAGAATGACTTGGGCTCTGACAGGATCCATTGACGTGCATTCTCCTCAATCGTAAGGTCGGGCAGAGTATCCTCATGGATGCTGCTGTCACGCAGTGCAATAAGATAGGGCTTGTGTTCATCCTGCCAGCAGCTCTCAAACTGCTCTGTCACACCGCCGCAGCACTTGCTGAACCGGGCGTCACACAGATGGCCCTGATAGGTCAGGGTCTGTCCCAGGGTGTCACGCACGGCCGCCTCGGCCTCGGCGCTTATTATGCGGGTGCGGCCCTGATAACGCTGGCAGTGGTCATCGGCACATACATCGAACAGGGTGTGCTGGTCGTGGTCGTACCACTTTATGATGCGATCTGTGAGATAGCTGTGGGTGGCAGGCCCGGAGTCATGGGAAACGGTCATGGCCTTGCTGTGGGGAGAGCGCAGCTGCGCCAGCACCCAGCTTCGTGAGATAACGGCGTGGGCACGCAGGAACTCGCGGCTTGCTGTGGGCTTCATTTCCGATGATATGACGCTGGCCAGATACTCCTCGACGGGCAGTATGTTGATGGCGCGTACCTGTCCCTGGTCCATGATGAAACGTATCTGGCCTGAGAATGTCTGCTCCTCCTTGCGTTCCCAGTGGAATCCTATTCCAATGGTCACGTCATGCAGGGTGAATGTGCTGCCGTGTTCGTTGGGTTTGAGCGTGACGCTGTCCACGAGCACTCCGTTCCAGTTCAGACGGCCGCTCTCGGTCCGTATTGTCATCTCGCCCTCGAAACTGTTGTGACCGTCGGTGTAGCTGTCATTCAGGCAGAACCTGATCTCGCTGCCGGCCATGATGCCGACCTTGATTTTGGGCTGCTGGGGAGTAACCTGATGGTATATGTCAAGCACCTGTCTCTCGGTGAGGCTCTCAAAATCCTCCTTGCGCGGTGTGATTACCAGGCCGAACATGTCAACTGCGCCGGGACTGACCATGATCTTGGCGTCACCCTCGGCATAGTAGCAGTCGGGCCGATGCTTCCCTCGCGGTATGATGGCGGTTATGACCTGCCCCTCGCGGTTGAATGAGAGCACGTTCATGCGCGGCTCGTACTCTCCGTCATAGATGGACATGGAGCTGACGCACTTCCAAACCAGGTCGGGGTCGGAGCCCTTGATCACGGTTATGGGGAATCCGAACGGCTGTATCACGATGGGTTTGTCGGTTGCGGGCGGCTCGTTGGCGCGCAGCTTATCGACCAACGGTATGCCCTCGGAGCGTCCTATCTGCATGTGAAGGTGGTCGGGGGCCGATGCGCCACTGCGCGGACCGTTGTAGAATATCATGTATCCGGGCTCCAGTTCGGCGGCTATGGCAAGCATCTTTTTGTAGCAGTCCCTGAAAGCCTGGGGTCTGTGCTCATGACTCACTACGCAGAAATGCTCCCTCAGTATGGGGTAGGGGTTCACGAGCAGGTCGAATCCGTCGCCGGCATCTATGGCCTTCTGCTCGGCAGGGCGGCTCTCCTGACAGAGAAAGCAGGAACGTGCGGCTATATCGGCCGGCTTGATTCTGGCTGTGGTCGATATAATGCGGGCGGGGTTGTGCTGAAGGGCCAGTCCCGATGAGGAGAGGATACGTGTCTCCACGCTCTCCAGGTTTTGGAACGCCTCGCGTGCCATGGGCCACTCGCGGAGCTGCTCATTGAGGCAGATGTCCAGATGCTTGAATAGGTTTTCCATTATGAGTTGCTCTTGATTCGTCTCTGCAGCTCGGCGGTGCGGAGGGAATCCTTGTAAAGATTGTTCGCATTCACTCTCTCGGGGCTCAGGGCCGCGTCGCTGTTGCCTTCCCAACGGCGGCACAGGTAGAGCTCGTCAAAGATACGTCCTATCCGGTACTCACCGGCTATCCTTATGGCCAGGGCGTAATCCTCACCGTAACTTACGTTGGGGAATCCGATGGACCTTACCACGGGGGTGTAGAAGGCACGGGGAGCACCCAGACCGTTTATGCGCAGGGCGTTGTTGGGGCCGTTCTCATCGGTCCACTCCTTATGGTCTATGATGCCGGGAGGAAGGGTCTCCAGATTGAAGTTGCACATGCGGTAACTGCCTATCACCATGGAGTAGCCGCCTTCACGGAACTTGTCAACGATTTTCTGCAGGGTATCGGGACCGCTGTAGAGGTCGTCACTGTCCAGCTGCACCGCAAAACGTCCGCAGTGGGGGTCGTTGACGGCCAGGTTCCAGCATCCGCCTATGCCAAGGTCGTTGCTGTCGGGTATTATGTGGATAAGACGGTTGTCCTTTGCTGCCATATCGGCCAGTATCTCCGTGGTGCCGTCGGTGGAGTGGTTATCGGCCACGATCACGTTGAACGGACCGTCCAGCTGCTGGCTCAGGGCGGATGTGACGGCATCGGCTATGGTGCGTACGCGGTTCCTTACGGGTATTATGACCGATGCAAGCACCGGGAAACTGCCCTCGTCGGTGTTGACCCTGGCTCCTGCTCCGGGCTTGAGGTAGCCGCCGTTCATCTTGAGATGCTCTGTGCATACGGCCTCCATCTCTATCTGCACGTCGCGGTTACGCGGGTTCACGTAGTCGAACTGTTTCTGGCCCGATGTGCGGAAGTCGGTCTCGGCTATGGTGTAGAGGGGCTGGGGTACGCGTACTATGGGCAGGGAGCGTTGAATGGCCAGCCTCATCTGGTAGAATCCGGCGGTGCGGAACTCCTGGCCTTTGAAATCCAGGTAAGCCTGTGCACCGGCTTCGGTCAGAAGGACCAGGGCACCGAAGTCAAAGTCATCCCTCAGGCTTCCCTCCTGTATGTCTATCAGGGGCGCAGGTGCGATGGCATCGGCCCCCATCATCTTGAGGTAATCCGAATAGACCATTCCGGCTCCGGTGCGGCGGGCGCACTCTGTCATGCGGTCCACGGCCTCTGGGGTTACGGTTACTTCCCTGCCGCTGATGTTGAGCAGGATATATGGCGCTTTATATTGGGTGAGGAGCTCCCTGACATATGATGTGGAGCTGCCGTATTGGGGTAATTCTACTGTCTGTAACATATCAGCGAAAATACTGAATAAAATTCATATCTTTGCACGTTAGTATAAATTATTGGAATAGGAGACGTATTAAAGACGCAGTTGCGTTAATAGTACAGAATCAGGATAAGGATAATGGCCCTCAGGAATCTTATAGGAATGACTTTGGCACAGCTGCAACAGGTGGCTATGGAGAACGGTATGCCCATGTTTACAGCCAAGCAGATGGCCGACTGGCTTTATGTGAAACAGGTCGGCTCGATTGACGATATGACGAACATATCGCTCAAGTTCCGCTCCAAGCTCTCCGAGAACTATGAGGTGCCGCTCCAGGCTCCCTCACATGCCGCCGCTTCCTCTGACGGAACGGTCAAGTATCTCTTCCCGGTCAGGGACGGACATTATGTGGAGGCTGTCTATATCCCCGACGGAGACAGGGCCACTTTATGCATATCGAGCCAGGTGGGCTGTAAGATGGGTTGCGTGTTCTGCATGACAGGCCGTCAGCACTATACCGCCAGTCTCACCGCCGGCGAGATCCTGAACCAGATCCTTTCACTCCCGGGCAAGGAGAACCTCACCAACGTGGTATTCATGGGTATGGGCGAGCCTCTTGACAATCTGGAGAACGTGCTTGCTGTACAGGAGATCCTCACTTCACCGTGGGGAATGGGCTGGAGCCCCAAGCGCATCACCATCTCCACTGTTGGCCTGCGCCGTGAACTCAAACAGCTCATTGAGGGTTGCGAGTGTCATATAGCAGTCAGCCTTCATGCTCCCACACCTGAGAAACGACGCGAGCTCATACCTGCCGAGAAGGCCTTCTCCATGACTGAGATGCTTGAGGTGCTGAGCCGTTATGACTTCAGCCATCAGCGCCGCCTCTCATTCGAGTACACCATGTTTGAGGGAGTGAATGATTCTATCGATGACGCACGCCTGCTGGTCAAAGCCCTTCACGGACTGAGCTGCAGGGTCAACCTGATACGTTTCCATGCCATCCCGGACAGCCCTCTGCGCCCCGTATCGGAAGAGCGTATGACGGAGTTCCGCGACTGGCTTACAAACCACGGAGTGTTCACTACGATACGTGCTTCACGCGGTGAGGATATCTGGGCTGCATGCGGAATGTTGAGTACTGCAAAAAATGAACAATCCTAATACTTACGACTATGAAGAAATATATCCTTACAGTTTGCACAATCCTGCTGGCACTGCTCTGCACAGTGGCCTGCGGTGACGGAAACCAGCCCGCAGAGAACTCTGCCGGAGGTGAGGCCCGGAAGGAGGCGAGTGCCAACTCTCAGGCTGCCAAGACCAAGTCCAAGAAAGCAAAGAAGAGTAATAAGAAATCACGTAAAGCGCGTAAGCCGGTCTTCATACCTTCATCGGCCGGAGCTCCTTATGAGGTCCTGATAGTAGCCGGTGAGGATTCATTCCACAGCGGAGCGGTCGATACCCTCTATAACATCATGACCGATGATGTGCCGGGCATAGCACAGTCAGAGCCCCTTTTCAAGGTGAGCAGGATCAATCAGAGCAATTTCTCCAAGACCCTGCGTCTGACCCGTAACGTCATCCTGATCAAGATTGATCCGAGCACCTACAGCAAGTGCAAGATCAAGTTCTCAAGGGATGTATATGCGTCACCTCAGATCGTGATGACCATCCAGGCCCCCAGTGCCGTCAAGTTCATCAACTTTGTCAAGGACAACAGCGAGGTCATTACCGAACTGTTCAACCGCTCAGAACTCAACCGCCAGTGTGAGATTCTCAAGGAGGACCATCAGCCGGTAGTGGAGGAGCAGGTGCAGAACATATTCGGATGTGACATCTACGTTCCCGCCGAGCTGACCAAGATCAAGAAAGCCCGCAACTTTGTATGGGCCCGTTGCGAGAAGTTCGTCAAGAGGGTGGAGCAGCATACCAACATCGTGGTCTACTCATATCCCTACACAGACGTCAACACCTTTACCAAGGAGTACTTCGTACACAAGCGCGACTCAGTCATGAAACTCCATATCCCCGGTCCTTCCGAGGGTAAGTACATGATGACCACCATGCCGTTCGTGATTTCGTCCGATGAGGTGGTACACGGCAAGTACGCCCAGGTGGTACGCGGACTCTGGAACGTCAAGGACTATGATATGGGCGGTCCGTTCGTATCGGTCTCACGTGTGGATGAGAAGAACCAGAGGGTAGTGGTGGCCGAGGCCTTCATCTATTACCCCAACAAGGAGAAAAGAGATCCCCTCCGTCGTCTGGAGGCGGCACTTTATACATTAAAGCTCCCTGACGAACTGGACCTGGAGAAGTTCAGCTTTGATCTGGATGAGATAGTAATAACCCCCGAAGACTAAACAACAGCATTATAATGAGTGAAAGGATAGTAGTAGGCATCACCGCCGGTGATGTAAACGGCATAGGATATGAGGTTATCCTCAAGACATTCGGTGACCCCACCATGTTCGAGTTCTGCACCCCGGTGGTCTACGGATCACCCAAGGTGATGACATACCACCGCAAGACCATAGAGTCTCCCACCAACTTCAACGTGGTTGATTCAGCGTCCGATGCACAGCCGGACCGTCTGAATGTGGTCAACTGCAACCAGGAGGATGTCAAGGTTGATTTCGGCGTAGCTACCCAGGAGGCCGGAACTGCCGCCTTTGAGGCACTGCAGTGTGCCGTAAAGGAGTACCGCGAAGGTAAGATCGATGTCATCGTGACCGCTCCTATCAACAAGAACTCCATCCACTCCGAGGCTTTCCATTTCCCCGGCCATACCGAGTTCATTGAGGCTGAGCTGGGTGAGGGGAACAAGGCGCTCATGATCCTTATGAACAGCTCCATGAGGGTGGCTCTGGCCACTGTGCACGAGCCCATATCCAAGGTGGCATCGCTGCTCAGCAAGGACCTCATCAAGGAGAAACTCAGAATACTGTTCCGTTCGCTCAAGACCGATTTCGGAATAGAGATACCGCGTATCGCAGTGCTCGCACTCAACCCCCATGCCAGTGACAACGGTCTCATCGGCAAGGAGGAGAATGAGATAATCAAACCTGCCATTGACGAGATGGCAGCTGAGAAGATTCAGTGTTTCGGCCCCTTCTCGGCCGACGGATTCTTTGGCAGCGGTGATTACCGTAAGTTCGATGCCGTGCTGGCCATGTACCATGACCAGGGACTTATACCCCTCAAGGCGCTCGATATGGACTGCGGCGTGAACTTTACCGCCGGTCTGCCTGTGGTCCGCACATCGCCCGACCACGGCACCGCCTATGACATAGCAGGACAGGGCGTGGCAAGTGAGGAGTCCATGCGTCAGGCTATCTATGCCGCCATTGACATATACCGCTCACGCCGTAACGAGAAGGCCATCAGCGCTAACCCGCTGGGCAAACTCTATTTTGACCGTCGCGATGACAGCGACAAGCTCAAGCATCTGGACCCCAACAAGGAGTAAACCTTAAGCCCATGCGTTTCGGCATCATATCGGCAGGTAAGGGCAGCCGTCTGGCATCTGAGGGAGCCGGTCAGCCCAAACCGCTGGTGCCTATATGCGGCGTTCCCATGATAGAGCGTCTGGCCCGCATCATGATGCGATGCGGTGCCGACCGTATAGCCGTAATAGTGAATGCCGATAACCCCGAGACCGGTGAGTTTGTAAAACGTCTCTCACGGGAGTTGCCTTTGGACCTCACCGTAAAGAGTACACCCACTCCCATGCACAGCCTTGCGGAACTGGCTCCCTATCTGGGAACCGGACGGTTCTGCGTGACCACTGTCGATACCATATTCTCCGAGAGCGCTTTCAGTGCCATGATGAAGGAGTTCGATACCTGCCCCTATGACGGGGTTATGGGCGTGACCCCGCTCATCGATGACGAGAAACCGCTCTATGTCGATGTGGATGGGGATATGATGATAAAGGCCTTCCTGGATGAAAAGGGAGACTGCCGGTATGTGTCGGCAGGAATCTACGCGCTGGGTCCCCAGGCTCTTGAAGTGCTTAAGGGCTGTCTTGAGAGCGGCCAGACCAGGATGCGTTATTTCCAGCGCCGTCTTCTTGAGGCAGGTATGCGTCTCAAGGCGTTCGATATGGGAGCGGTGGTCGATGTGGACCATCTGAGTGATGTGGCAAGAGCGGAGGAGATTGCAGAATGAGATATCTTGGAGTTAGTCGTGCAGTGTTGTATTCGCCGGGTCGTGTATCGGGCGATGCCGCCATATTCCGTGCCGTAGCATCCGAACTGGAACGTCGCGGACATGAGGTGTCATGCATGACTGAACAGGAACTCGTGAATAAGGGTATACCTGCAGGAGTTGACGGCATATTCCAGATGTGCCGCAGCGCTGAGGCTCTTGATGTGCTGAGTGGTGCATCGGTCCCGGTTATAAACAGCGTCCAGGCGGTTGTGAGCTGCAGTCGCGCGACCCAGGTCAGGATACTGCAGGGGAACGGGCTCATTCCCGACAGCATGATATGCTCCACCGATGCTGTTCCTGCTGGCTGGAATACCTATCCCTGCTGGATCAAGAGGGCTGACAGCCATGCCGTGGATAAGGATGATGTGGTGTACGCCTCCTGTAAAGCCGAGTGTTCGGAGGCGCTCCGTGCGCTGGCTGCACGCGGGCTGGGGGAGTGTGTCATACAGGCTCATGTAAAAGGCTGGATAGTAAAGTTCTACGGTGTCCGTGGCGCGGGTCTTACTGACTGCTACGCCTCATCGGCCGCCGACGGCAAGTTCGGTCTGGAACGTTACAATGACAGCCCGGAGCAGGCTTATGTCGATGTGGAGATTCTCACTGCTGCGGCAGAGAGGGCAGCCGCACTGCTCGGAGTTGATGTATATGGGGGTGATGCCATAGTAGGGCCCGACGGCAGCATCACCATTATTGATTTCAATGACTGGCCCAGTTTCCGCAGCTGTACCGTAGGCGCAGCACTCAGAATCGCGGAACTTATAATTGCTAAGACCGATGACAGAAAAGAGAAATAAGATAGAGGCTACCTTCAAGTCCAAGGATACTGAGGAGTGGCTTGACATATGGTTCACCCGTCCTATAGGGTATGTGCTGGCTAGGTTCTTCGACGCCTTTGACATCCACCCCAACGTGGTTACCGTGATATCCATATTCCTGGGTGTGTTCGCCGGATTCTGCTGGTGGCATACCACGATGGACTGGACCCTGCTGGGTATAGGCATGCTCATGCTGGCCAACTTCCTGGACAGCGCTGACGGGCAGCTGGCGCGTATGACCGGCAAGAAGACCCTCTGGGGCCGACTGCTTGACGGATTTGCCGGTGACCTGTGGTTTGCATCGGTCTACATATTCCTGGCCATCAGGCTCACGTTCGAGCCCATGCCTTTTGGAGGCGGGCGCGTATGGGGTATATGGATATGGGTGCTGGAGTTCGTATCGAGCGTGGTGTTCCATTCGCGTCAGGCGGGTCTGGCTGATTATTACCGCAATATATACCTGCTGTTCCACGGTGACCATTCGGAGCTCAACGACAGCCGCGAGCTGGCCGCCGAGCAGGCATCGACCCCATGGAGGGAACGGTGGTTCTGGAAGATATGGCTTTTCTTTTACCAGAACTACACCCGCAGCCAGGAGAATATGACACCCTGCTTCCAGAAGTTCCGTGAGGCGGTGAAGGCCCGTTACGGCAGTGAGATACCTGCTGAGCTGGGCCGGGAGTTCTGCCGCCGCACCTATCCGGTGCTCAAGTGGACCAATATCTCCACATTCAACACACGCGCCATAGTGCTTTACATTACGCTGCTCATAGGCCAGCCCTGGATATATTTCATATTCGAGCTTACGGTCATGAACATAATATTCTACGGTATGAGGGCGTTCCACGAGAGGGTATGCCGCAGCATGACGGATGAATTATGAAGAGACGCTGGGATACCATATTCTTCCTGTTCGGAGTGGCGGCGGTGGTGATCATGCTGCTCTCTTTCCGCGCGGACTGGAGTCAGGTACGCTCAGTCCTGTCCCAGGCCGGCATATGGTTTCCCGTGATTATCCTGCTGTGGGGTTTCATATATCTCATGAACGCCTGCTCGTTCGGACTCATAATCAATGACGGTACCGGACGCAGGGTGCCGCCGGCCAAGGTGTTCCAGCTCACCGTATCGGGCTATTCCTTGAACTATGTCACTCCGCTTGGACTTATGGGCGGAGAGCCATACCGCATACTTGAGCTTTCGGGTTATGTGGGCGGCAGGAAGGCTACATCGGCCGTGATTCTCTACTCCATGATGCATATATGCTCCCATTTCTGTTTCTGGCTCGCATCTGTGGCGCTTTATGTGGTGCTGCATTTTGCGGTGGGAGGTCAGAACCGTCTGGATATGTGGATGGGGGTGCTGCTTTGCGTCATGTCGGTCGTGTTTGTCTTTGTGCTCTGGGTGTTCTCGCTCGGGTATCGGAAGGGATTTGTGGTCAGGGTGTTCGGGCTGCTGAGCCGTATACCGTTCGTCAGGAGGTGGGCATCGGCCTATATTGAAAGACACCGTGAAGACCTGGAGGAGGTGGACCGACAGATTGCGTACCTCCATACCCGGCGCCGCTGGCCGTTCCGCTGGTCGCTGCTGCTGGAGTTCGCCGCACGTGTCATATCATGCCTGGAGTACTGGCTCCTGATAGGGCTTTTCATGCCCGGATTCACATTTTGGGACAGCATACTGGTCATGGCGTTCTCGTCACTGTTCAGTAACCTGATATTCTTCTCACCCATGCAGATGGGCGGTTACGAGGGCGGTATGGCTCTTGCGGCCGGAGGGGTTCAGGTGCCGGGCGCATACGGTCTATATACCGCTCTGGTGGCCCGCTTACGTCAGGTCGTATGGACCGTGATTGGAGTTCTGATAATGAAAACAGGTAAAAGGAATGATTAAGGGCATACTCATAGATTTTGGCGGAACAATTGATTCCGATGGAATCCACTGGTTCAACGCTTTCAGGGAGGGCTACTCGGTGGTTCAGGATATCCCCGAGGATATTCTCCGTGAAGCCTATGTCTATGCGGAACGGACCCTGGGCCGCAATCAGATCATCACTCCCGACTACTCTTTCTGCAAGACCCTGCAGACCAAGATAGTGCTGCAGACGCAGTTCCTGAATTCAAAAGGTATTCTCTTTACCAAGCAGGATACGGTCCTGGATTACTGCTACAACAAAGTGGTAAAGCATATTGATTCCGTATCCAGGCCGGTGTTGGAAAAGCTGGCTCTGCGGTACCCCATGGTGCTGGTCACGAATTTCTATGGCAATATGCACACCGTCCTTAAGGAGTTCGGGCTTGAACATCTCTTCAAGGATGTCATAGAGTCAGCCGTAGCAGGGGTGCGCAAACCTGATCCGGAGATTTTCCGTCTGGGAGTAAAGGCTCTTGGCCTCAAACCGGAGGAGACGGTCATGATAGGGGATAGCCCCGACAAGGACATCATTCCCGCCCAGTCCATCGGTTGCCGTACCATCTGGCTCCAGAACCAGTCCTGGACTGCCACCTCCTGCAATCCCGATCAAAAAACTGCAACATTGGGGACGGTTCCTAATGTTGCAGTTTTCGCCGAAAACTAACACATTAAGAACCGTCCCCAATGTTGCAGTTTTTTACTTGAAGAGCATGGGGGCGAACTGGTGCAGTGAGCGGCGCCATGTGAGCCACTCATGACCGGTGCCCGGAGACTCAAAGTAAATGTGGTTGATTCCCAGACCCTCAAGAGCTACATGCAGGTCATGGATGCCCTGATACATGCCGGCAGGCTCATCGGTACCTATCGAGATGTAGAGCAGATGATACTGGTCATTGATTGACTTGGGATACATCTCGGCGTCACGACGGTCGTTGGGACCACGGCCCGATCCGCTGAATCCGCCTATCCATCCGAACATCTCGGGATGGTCAAGTCCGATGGTATATGCCTGGAAACCGCCCAGCGAGAGTCCGCAGATGGCGCGGTTGTCACGGTCGGTGAGAGTGCGGTAATGTGCATCGAAATAGGGAACGATATCCTGAACCATTACCTTCTCAAAGAATGTGAAGTCAAACATGTTCTGACGTCCGGTAGCGTTAGGGTCAGTCGCTACGGCATGCTCCATGACAATGATCATGGGCTCGGCCTCCTTGGCTGCAATCAGGTTGTCCATGATGTTGCCCACAAAACCTTGTGAACCCCAACCTGTCTCATCCTCACCGGCTCCGTGGAACAGGTAGAGCACGGGGAAACGGCGGTTCTTGTCCTTCTTGTACTGCGGCGGCAGATAAACCCAGGTGGTACGCTCTGCACCGGTCAGCTCAGACTGATACTTTACGACCTCAATCTCACCGTGAGGAACTTTCTTTTCAAGATAATAGTCCACTCCGGCCTCGGGTACCTCAATACCGCTCTGCCAGTAGTTGGATCCGTAGAACTCCTTGCTGTTGGGGTCCGATATGCGCTTACCGTCAACATTCATCGTGTAGTAATGGAAACCTACTACAAGGGGATCTGTGGTAACCTCCCATAAGCCGTCTGCACCCTTGGTCAGGGGGTAGTTCTTTCCGCCTACATTGACCGTCACGGTCTTGGCTTCGGGGAAATCATTACGGAATGTCGCCGAAAGGTCGGGGTTGATCTTGGGGTACTCGTGACCCTCAAGGTTTGATGTGGCACTCGTGGGCGTGTTGATAACACCCACCTGAGTTCCTTTGCAGGAACCCATCAGAATGGTTGCGATAAGCAACCCTAAATAATTAATTCTCATAATCTATATATTAGGTTTAGGTAATGAAAGGTCTATTGTATTCAATATATTCTCTCCACCTCGCGTACCCCCTTGACCTGCTTAAGCTTCTTGATAAGCCTGTCAAGTGATGATAGGTCGCTGACCAGCACCGTAAGCCTGCCCTGGAACAATCCGCCGTTGGAATCTATGTTTATTGACCTGAGCATAGTATCGGGCTCCTTGTTTATAATGGAGGATATGTTTGAAATGATGCCGATGTCATCCTGACCGATTACGTTAAGGGTTATGCTGTACTGGCTGCCGCTCTTGCCCGACCAGCGTGCACGAACAATACGGTAGGGATAGCGCTCTTTCATTCGCAGCAGGTTGGGGCATGAACTGCGGTGAATCCTTATACCGCCGTTGATGCTTACGAATCCCGTCACATCATCTCCGTAGATGGGGTGGCAGCAACCGGCCATCTTGAAATCCAGTCCGGTCAGATTATCGCCGATCACAAGCACGTCGCTGTCCTGGCCGGCTTTCTTCTCCGTCTCGACAAAGGTCTTCTCTATGTCAAAGTCCTGTGCGCTGTGTGCCTCGGCCTCAGCCTGGGCGTGCATCTCCTCATATACCTTGAGTACGTCATCGACCGATATCTCCTCCTCCATGAGGGCATGGAAGAACGGGGCCTGTCCCTTATACCCCATACGGACAATCAGTCGTGACATGTCGCTCTCATCGACCTCTATCTTGCGGTTCTTGAAACGGCGCTGCAGCAGTTCGCGTCCGGCCTGAGCCTCGCGGTTGCGGATTTCGTTGATGCCCTGACGTATGCGCATGCGGGCGCGTGATGTCACGGCAATGTTGAGCCAGTCCTGCTTGGGTACCTGTGTGGCCGATGTCAGAACCTCGACCGTATCACCGCTCTGCAGCTTGTGGCTTATGCGCACGTTACGCCCTCCCACGCGGGCACCCACGCAGGTCAGGCCTATGCGGCTGTGTATGGAGAATGCAAAGTCAAGCACGGTAGCACCCTTGGGCAGCTGACGCACCTCACCGTTGGGGGTGAATACGAATATCTCCTCCTGATACATGTCGAGCGCAAAGTTCTTGCGCAGCTCGTCAGGGCTGGTGTCATGCTCCAGGATCTCGCGGATGCTGGCCATCACGGCGTCGGCAGCGCCCTCGCTCTTGATACCCTTGTATGACCAGTGGGCGGCCAGACCACGCTCCGCAATATCATCCATGCGGCGTGTGCGGATCTGTATCTCCACCCATTTGTTCTCAGGTCCGTTGACCGTGATATGGAGTGACTCGTAACCGTTGCTCTTGGGCACGCTCAGCCAGTCGCGCAGACGTTTGGGGTTGGGCTGGTACATATCGGTCACGATACTGTAAACCTGCCAGCACTGCGCTTTCTCCTTGTCGGCCGGCGAATCCAGTATGATTCGGATGGCAAACAGGTCATATATATGGTCCAGAGTGGTGTTCTGGGTCTTCATCTTGTTCCAAATGCTCGATATGGACTTGGTGCGTCCCTTTATGGTGAACTTGAGTCCGGCCTCCTCAAGGCGCTGTTTTACAGGTCCGATGAACGACTGGATGTAGGCCTCACGGGCGCGTTTGGTCTCGTTCAGCTGACGTGCTATGTCATTGTATATGTCACGATGCTCGTACTTGACCACCATATCCTCCATCTCGCTCTTGATGGCGTAGAGGCCCAGACGGTGGGCCATGGGGATATAGAGCAGGCTCGCCTCCTCAGTCACATGGAGACGGTAATCGGTTTCAGTGGTGTTTGAGAGCATCTGCATGAGCACATAGCGGTCTGCTATGAGGCAGATGATGACACGCACATCCTCAGCGAATGATACCAGGAGCTTACGGAAATTCTCGTCGGCAATGGAGTCATGCTTGGCGTAGAGCTCCTTGACGCGGCACATATCCTCAATGAGACGTGCTGCATCCTCGCCGAACTCCTTGCGGAAACGGTCAGGCGCAATCAGCCCCTGCTGTACCATGGGGTCGAACAGGGCGGTCAGAAGCGAGGCCTTCTTGAGTCCGGTCTTCTCAACGATGACGATACCGGTGCGTATACATCTCTCCAGCGTGGAGACGCCGTGCTGGTCTACGCCGTATGCGCCCTTGGAAATACCCTCGCGGAGCAGCCCCTTAAGCCTGTTCCAATCCTCAGCCTCAAACAGCGGCCGTGCCGCCGTCACCAACTCCCTGTAAACCTTGAAATCCATATCTCCGCAAATATAGATAATTGTTTCCATTCGCAGGAGCAGTACATCCGTTTTTGGGACCATCAGTGCAGCGACGTTAAGCGAGAGCCCTAGAGGGTGGCGTTAAGAACGGCGTTTCGTTTAACGACTGTTAGGCCCCGGAGGGGACTAAAAAGGAGGCGTTCGACGTTTAGCCCCCGGAAGGAGCTCGAGTAGTCGCGGAACGTTGCGTCCCGAAAACGGATGTACTGCGGGGTTTAAAAAAAAGAGAAATAATCTGCCAAAATTTCCGTATGAGAAGCGGAATGTGTATTTTTGTCAGTCTATCATTTGAAAGATATGAACGTAGAAGAGATACAGAGGATGAAGCAGAGGTTCCGTCTGATCGGAAACTCCCCTGAGCTGAACCGCGCCATAGACGTGGCCATTCAGGTAGCTCCCACTGACCTGACTGTCCTCATAACAGGTGAGAGCGGCTCAGGTAAGGACATATTCCCCAGAATCATACATGAGAACAGCCTGCGCAAGACCAAGAAGTACCTGGCCGTGAACTGCGGCGCCATACCTGAGGGTACCATTGACTCGGAGCTGTTCGGACATATAAAAGGCGCCTTCACCAACGCCATCAATGACCGTAAGGGTTACTTTGGCGAAGCGGACGGCGGAACCATATTCCTGGATGAGGTGGCCGAACTGCCTCTGGCAACACAGGCGCGCCTGCTGCGTGTGCTGGAGTCGGGCGAGTTCATAAGGGTGGGCTCGAGCACAGTCGAGAAGACCGATGTCCGCATCGTGGCTGCCACCAACGTTGATCTGCTCAAAGCCATAGAGCAGGGCCGTTTCCGTGAGGACCTGTTCTACCGTCTGAGCACCATACCCATCAAGGTACCCTCGCTGCGTGAACGCGGGGCCGATGTACAGCTGCTGTTCCGTAAGTTCGCCGCCGACTGCGCCGAGAAATACCGCATGCCTGCCATCCAGCTCTCAGAGGATGCCAAGCAGATGCTTATGACCTATCACTGGCCCGGCAACGTGCGCCAGCTCAAGAATATAACCGAGCAGATATCCATCATGGCCACTCAGAGGGTCATCACCGCCGATATGCTGCAGGAATACCTGCCTGACCGCCGTACCTCCATGCTGCCCATGCTGGCCGGTTCACAGCGTCAGGAGAACTCATTCGAGAACGAGCGCGAGATACTCTATAAGGTGCTGTTCGATATGCGCCGTGACATAACCGACCTCAAGGCTCAGGTCAACAGCATGTCGCAGACACACCAGCCCGTACAGCAGCCAGTCTCCATAATAACTCCCGATGAGGGTGCTACAACCGTCCAGAACGTGCAGCCCCGCAAGAGCACGCCTGTGGATGACGACATACAGGATACCGAGGTGTATGTTGAGGAGACCCTCTCTCTCGATGAGGTCGAGAAGGATATGATTAAACGCGCACTGGCCAAGCATGGCGGCAAACGCCGCGGTGCAGCCGCCGACCTGAATATCTCGGAGCGCACACTTTACCGCAAAATCAAGGAGTACAATCTGGAATGAGACGCTCTATACTTAAACTGACACTTTTGGCGGCAGCTCTTTTTGTGCTTGCCTCCTGCACTATATCATACAAATTCAACCAGTCCTCTATCGACTACAGCAAGGTAAAGACCATCACCATTGAGAGTTTTGCCAACCGTGCAGCATTCCAGTGGGCTCCCATGGCATCCATGCTCAACACCTCCCTGATTGACAAATACGCCAACCAGACCAAACTGGTTCAGACGAGAAGGGACGGCGACCTCATGCTGTCGGGTGAGATAACATCCTATGACCAGACCAACAAGTCCATATCGGCCGACGGCTATTCGGCAATGGTTCAGCTCAAGATGACGGTCAAGGTCAAGTTCACCAACAACAAGGACCATGGCGATGATTTTGAACGCTCGTTCAGCTCAAATCGTGAATATGATTCGTCGCAGTCGCTGCAGGCCGTCCAGGAGCAGCTGGTACAGGAGATGATCGATGATATAGTTGATCAGGTGTTCAACGAGACAGTGGCCAAATGGTGATGGAACAGAGTAGGGATGACCGTGTGATGTCTCTCCTGGACTCGTTCCTTGAGGGCCGTGAGGAGAAGGTGTCGGCTGTCGACGAGCTGATATCGGTACCCATGGATTATGTATCGGCCTATCTCGATACCCCATCCAAGACCGATGAGAACGGCGCGGAAAGCGCTATCCGCTCCAAGACCGAACAGCTGCTTGACACTTTTCTGGCATCGGATTACAGGAAACCGGAGTTCGTCATCGAGACCGATGAGACTGCCCCGGAGAGCAGTGCCGATGAGGCTCAGGATGATGCCAAAGAGCTTGATGACGCGTATTTTACGGAGACTCTTGCACGCATCTACCTCAAACAGCGCAGATATGACAAAGCGTTGGAAATTATTCGGTCCCTTTATTTGAATTTTCCGAATAAAAGCATTTACTTTGCGGACCAAATCCGGTATTTGGAAAAACTGGTTAAGATAAATCAAAAATCAAAATAAGAAATGTTTAAGGTATTACTTATCATTATCGTGATCCTGGCAATTTTCCTTTGCTTCATTGTCACGATTCAGAATTCTAAAGGCGGCGGACTTGCAGCCGGTTTTGCTTCTTCAAACCAGATCATGGGTGTTCGCAAGACTACCGATATCCTTGAAAAAACAACCTGGACTCTTATTGCAAGTATCGCGATTCTGAGTATCATAACAGCTTACGTATCCAAACCCAAGGACTCCTTCTCAGGTTCAGTTCTGGAGGATTCAGCTATTGAGAACCAGTATACGAATCCCGAATCGGCAACTACTACATTTGATTCACCGATCGAGGAGATTCAGGACCTTCCCGTAGAGGAGTAATCCTACACAAAACCATAAACAGGGAGACAGCCCGAAAGGATTGTCTCCCGTTTTCTTTAAGATAGACAGGAGTGAAAAGGTCAGGTTTTGAACCATACGGCATAAGGGAGCTTCAGCTCAAGAGCCTGGGACTGCTAGTGGCGCTTGATGAGGTATGCCGCAAGCATGGCCTGACATACTATATGATAGCCGGTACGCTCCTGGGTGCCGTACGCCACAAGGGATTCATACCGTGGGATGACGATATTGACGTGGGTATGCCGCGCAAGGATTATGACATCCTTATGGAACATGCCTCGGAGTGGTTCGATGAGCGTCTGCGTATGGTCTCATTCGCGACCGATGCCAGCTATTCGCGTTATTTCGCCAAGCTCGAGGATTCCGGCACCACGATTGTAGAGCGTTTCCATCTTGAGAGGATAGGCGGTCTCTACATGGATATATTCCCTCTTGACAATGTACCTGACGGTAAGATTGCACGTTATTTCCATTACCGTCGTTTCCATCGTCTCAACAAGCTTCTTTATTTTGCCTACCGCGATCCCTACAAACACGGTCACGGAGTGGGCCCCAGGCTGATGGCTGCATATCAGAAGACTCTCTCAAGGGAGAGGCTGCGCAGCCGCATAACAGCTCTTGCTGCACAGTACAGGGATGTGCCCTGCTCGTCGTGTACCACACATGACGGCAAGCATGAGATATTCCCCTATGAGATAATGGGCAAGCCCGCCGAATACCAGTTCGAGGGTCATATGTTCTACGGGCCCGCCGATTATGACTCTTTCCTTAAGATAATGTACGGCTCGGACTACATGTCGCCTCCGCCGGCACACATACAGGTGTCCCATCTGTTTGAATACGTTGATTTTGACACTCCATACAGCCAAGTCAGCTTTGATGAGCTCAAGAGAGAGTTCCTTAAACTGAAGGATAAGTCAAACGGTTGAAAACGTTATGTGATAAAATTTGACGGATAGACCTGTTTTTAAGAACTTAGTGGACGATTAAGATTTTTATATGAAGACCTACGCTTTTCCCGGTATAATTGAGGACGATATCCTGGCAATCGCAGCACAGCAGATTCCCTATATGCGTACCGCGTGGTTCTCCCAGCTCATGAAAGAGAATGAGAGGATGCTGCTTGACGCCATAGGATGCAGGGACGGTAAGGTGATGTTCTTTACATCATCGGGAACAGGTGCCATGGAGGCTATCGTGGAGAACTTCGTGGCTGCCCGGGGATCGGCTTACATCATAGACGGAGGCACGTTCGGTCACCGTTGGGTGGAGCTCTGCCAGTATCACGGAGTGGAG
>JBGURN010000008.1:0-1519 GCA_045131955.1 Bacteroidaceae bacterium | reverse complement strand
CTACGATAACCTCTGAGGACTCCATCCGGCAAGTAGGATTCCAGTATAATAAGTGTAAATCCATCCGCTTCCTCTCCGGGGCTGCACTCAGTCAACAGCAACGCCTCGAATACGATAGCGTGATCGCTGACCTCAGCGCGCCGCATAACAAATGGGCGCTGCGTTCCACACCGGTGGAGGGTCTGCTCAGTGGAGATATCTTTATGTCCAACGCAGACCTGTCCGGAGAGACATTCCCATGGGCTGTAGGACCGTTCGATGCTTCCGGACGCAACTATACCACCGGTAATGCGTCCTTCTGGATCTCGCTCTACAGCCGCGATGCCTACCATCAGAACAATGGACCGACCGTCGATACGATGACAACGACTGCGGCTACCTGGTCAAAGGTGACCAACGCCCTTACGCTTCCGCTCCAGCCAGCCCAAGGATGGGCGATGTTCACCCGCACGGCATCTAATAATGCGGCGGATGTACGCTTGCCCAAGAACGACGATATCTATTATTATTACACTCGCTCGGGAGATAAAGTATGGGATCTGTACGAGTCCGGTCTGCGCGCCAAACGTGAGGAGAATGCCGGTGACGCCGACAAGGTAGGCAAACTGGCGTTCTATCCGGGCAAAGCGGCTACCAGCAAAGCATACACCCTCTCCAACGGTACGGCTGCTTCGTCCTTCGTCTTTGGTAACCCCACTATGGGATATATCGATATATGGGGCTTCATCGCCGATAACAGCGCGAAACTGGATGCCGAGATAGGCTATATGAATGCTTCCGGTGAGTATTTGACGATGACTGGGGCGGCGCTTGCCGAGTCTGATGAGATCACTTCTTTGACGCGCTATCTGCCGCCGATGCACGCTATCGTGCTGACGAAGAAAGGCGACGCATCGACCTCCTTAGAGGTAACTCTCAATACCAAACGTATTGTGACCGACGCCAGCCAGATTGAACGCCCGCTGCCCGATCCCGCGTCTGCCCCGCGCAAATCACCAATGATAAATGACCAATCACAAATATCCAAAGGTATCATGACCGTTACCGCTGTCAATCCTGCGTCCGCGCGCTGCACCTCGCGACTATTGCTTGGACAGGGATTCAGCGATGAGATCATACGCGGCGAAGATGCCATATTGACCACTATCAATATTGATAATTATACCGCGACCTCTGCACCCGCTACGCCCTTCAATATCTACGCCGTAGAGGGTAAAAACGGACTCAGTATTGACCTGCGCGAGCAGATTGTCAATGTGCCTATCTCCTTCTATAACAGCGACCTGCCCTTCGAACCTGTCTCCTATCTCTGGTTCACAGGCGTCAATGCGATAGACGGCAAACTGGTGCTCTACGACGCCCTGACCGGCACCGAGCGACCGATCATCGACGGTATCTGTCTGGAGATCGAGACACCGGAGGCGAACCACGATACGCGGTATTTCATCCGCCGACCCGGCTACAACCCCGATGATCCGGTAGGTGACCAGCCGATAGCAACAGGAGTGGATTCCGTAAC
>JBGURN010000007.1:0-1763 GCA_045131955.1 Bacteroidaceae bacterium | reverse complement strand
TGCGCTGTAACGGCTTTGAGTAGGTTGGGGATGCATTTGGCATTTTTTTTGAAAAAAAAATCGATTTTTCTTTGCCATGAAAGAAATATGGAGTATCTTTGCCCACAAGATGAACCAAGTAAGCATCGTCCTAAGAAATCTTTTGTAGTCCGGATAACTATGAAATGCGAACTGAAACTTGAGCAATCGAGGCTAGCCCAATGGGTTAGTAGCGCTTTTTGTATCCCTGGACGTGTGGTCAATGGCGACGCTTATACCAATAACAGACGATTTGATCGGACCTTATATAAACATTACCTTATATGATTTTTTATTACCTTGCTAAAGTTTAGTTATTCCGGAACTCTTTGAAAATCTTATTTGTGCATTTCCGCTTATGTTTGCTTTAATGAACTGTTTTATTCACTAATAACTTTTATTAACTAATTAAAATTTTATTCAAACATTATGAAGAAATTTTTATTTACTCTTGCTGCTATGCTGATGGCAGGTAGTATGTTTGCCGACAACTACTTCTACGTACCGACTTTCAACGTTACGTCAGATCAGGTTGGCACCAACATCACCGTTCCCGTTGCTGCTCATCTGGACGATGCACTCAACGCAGGTACTATCTTCCTGACCCTTCCCGAAGGCCTCGTTCTGAGAAGAATCGAGATGGGTGCTGACCTCGCTAACCTGACTTACTTCGATGATTGGGGTGATGAGTGGCCCGCAGATCAGACTGTATTCGTTGGTAACGTGAACACTACCAGCTTCGGTTTCGCAACCGCTAACAAGGGCTACTACGAGGTAGATGGCCAGTGGGTAGAGTATGGTGCTGTTAAGCTGATGCCCGGTGACTATGCCGAGATCGCTAAGCTGACCATCCGTGTAACTGACGCTTTTGGTCCTGCTTACATCACCGTTCGTTCTGAGCTCTCTTGCGGCGAGGATGCTCGTCCTTGGGTAACTGGTGGCCAGAGCTGGGAGGGTGTCCTCCACACCGATCCCGTTAGCTTCAATGATGTAATGCCTGGTGGCAGCACCGAGGACTTCGTTGCTACCGCTGACGTTACCTTCAATGGCAACGTAGCTACCCTGACCTACGAGGCTAACGATCCCGACGCTGTTGTAACCGTTACCGTTAACGGCGTTGAGACCGAGGTTGAGTGGAACAATGGTACCGCTACCTACACCGTTGTTGAGAGCACCGTTCCTGGTGACTACAGCGTAACCGTTGAGCTGACCGTAGCTCCCAACCCCAATGGTCTGTATGTTGGTGAGGCTGTTACCGCAACCGACACCTACACCTACCACGTAGACGAGCCCGCTCTGCCCACCTTCGAGGGTACCGTAAGCGTTGAATTCACTGGCAACGTAGCTGCTATCAGCTATGATGTTAACGATCCCGATGCAGTTGCTAAGGTTTATGTTAACGACGTTGAGACCGCTGTTGAGTGGGACCGTGCCCATAACGCTACCTACACCGTTGTTGAGAGCACCGTTCCCGGTGACTACAGCGTAACCGTTAAGTTGGTTGTTACTCCCAGCGAGAACTATGATGGTGAGGCTAAGGAAGCTAGCGACACCTACACCTACCACGTAGCTGAGCCTCTGACTCTCGATGCTCCCGTGATCAACGATCCCGTTAAGGGTGCTCCCATGTACGGCTGGATCCTCGATCCCAATGGTGGCGTTGACGAGCAGGGCAATCCCGCTCGCGTTTGGGGTCTGCTGGGTTACCAGTACACCATCAGCATCACCAACCCCAACGCTGAGGG
>JBGURN010000006.1:0-16547 GCA_045131955.1 Bacteroidaceae bacterium | reverse complement strand
GGTATAGTCCAGTATGGACACAATCACCGTTACCGCGAGCCATATTAGAAGGCATGTCAGGGTAATCTCATCCCTGGCCGGGTCTATGCGGTGAGCAAAGAATGCCACCAGAAGGCCCACCCAACTCACCGGAGGTCCCGGGAGTCCCGGCACCACACTTCCTATTATTCCCACTATAGCAAGAAGTATCGCTATAACTATAAGAACTACCGATAGCATGCCACTTATTGAATTTAGGGCTAAGGTACTAATTAATATTCGCGTATTGGTGCATTTTCACTATTTTTGCTCTCCCTAAAGCAAACATCCCCAAATGGTACAGATCCAAGACACTATAGTTTCGCTCGATGTCATAACCAAGGAGTTCTGCTGTGACCTCAGGAAGTGCCACGGCGCCTGCTGCGTGGAGGGCGATGCCGGTGCCCCCGTTACCGTTGAGGAGATAGCCGAGATAGAGCAGCTTCTGCCCGTCATCAGGGATATGCTTTCGCCCCAGGCGCTCAAGGCCATTGAGGAGAAAGGAATTGCATACCCCGACCCTGAGGGAGAGCTGGTCACCCAGATAGTGAACGGCAAGGACTGCGTGTTCACCTGCTATGACGAGAACGGCTGCTGCTACTGCGCCATAGAGAAGGCGTACCGTGAGGGCAAGGTCAGTTTCATGAAGCCTGTCTCATGCCACCTCTACCCCATAAGAGTCAAGAAGCTGGGACCCTACTGGGGTCTCAACTATGACAGATGGGATGTATGCAAGGCCGCCGTCATAAAGGGACACAGGGAGGGCCTGCCCATTTACAAATGCCTCAAGGAGCCGCTCATACGCCGTTTCGGAAAAGAGTGGTATGACGAGCTGGAGCTCACAGTAGGCGAAATGAAAAAACAGAATATCATATAAGCTCATGAAAAAGTCAATCTACCTGCTGTTTCTTACCATTACAGTCATCTCATGCGCCGACCCCGGCTACAAGGAGGTGCCGTTCGGAGGCATGAAAGGCCGTGTCCAGGAGGTTACCAACCGTGTCCGCATGCCCGAGATGTGGTTCGCAGGCAACACAGGTACCGATGTGATGTCAATAAACAAGTCCATCTATGACATCGATGGCAACGAGATATGCTCCGCCATCATAGATACATCGGGAGTAGTGGTATCCGAAGCCGAGAACCTGTTCGAGAACGATATCTGCGTAAGAAGCGTCAACAAATCAAACGGTCATGTGATTGCCCGCCTCAACCTCTCTTCACAGAAGGACGGCATACTGGAGTATCTGCGGGAGATGAACGGCCGCAACGTACGTCTGAGCGTAAAGAAGACATCGTTCCTGGGCTGGCACAGGACCGAGATATCGGAAAACGGCAAGCTTATAAGCATCGACGTGGTACGGACAGACCTCAAGGGATACCCCAAGTCACTCAAGTTCATGGATGGTCAGGGTAACATTCTCACCCGTGAGACCAACAAATATGACAAAAAGCACAACATAATTGAGAAACATGTGCTGAAGGGTGACGATGAGAGAATCGTCTACACGGATTACATCACTTTCGATGAACACGGCAACTGGACGCAGGCCCGTACCTACAACAAACACCGCCTCCCCGAGCATATCGTGGAGCGCGACATCATCTACTGGGAGTAAAATCAGAGAATCGCGTCTGCGAGGTTTTCCAGAGCAGGAATATCGGATTTCTTCATTCTGCTCCTGATGGTGACCATGGGATCCACCAGCTCTATGTTACTCATGGCACCCACCATCTCTTTCATGACACGGCCGGCCGACGGAGCCCACGAGCCGTTCTCCAGGATAGCCACCTTACGGTTGCAGTAACCCTTGATCTGCAGACGGTGCAGGAATTCGTACATGGGAGTGAACACACCTCCGTCATATGATGAGGCTGCAAGCACAAGTTTGGAGTGACGGAACGCATCCTCCACGTTCTCGGCAAAATCAGAGCGGCACAGATCGCTTACCACCACCCTCTCGGCACCCTTGGCACGCAGTATATCGGCAAGTTTATGAGCAGCAGCCAGGGTTCCTCCGTGAATTGAGGCGCAGGCTATGAATATGCCTTCGGTCTCCACATCATAACGGCTCCATATCTTATAGAGACCCAGATACTCCTCCAGGTTGTCCTCAAGTATGGGACCATGGAGCGGGCGAATGGTACGTATGGCTATAGCTGCCGTCTTGTCAAGCAGGGTGCGGACCGGACCGCCGAACTTACCTACTATATTGAAATAGTAGCGGCGTGCCTCGCATGCCCAGTCGTCATCATCACGGCCATAGAAACCGCACTTGCTCAAGGCGCCGAACTTGCCGAACGCATCGGCACTGTAGAGGGCGCCGTCCAGTTCATCAAAAGAGACCATGACCTCGGGCCAGTGAACCATAGGGGCGGCAACGAACCTGAGGTTATGGCTGCCCAGTGACAGCTCCGAGCCCTCCTTTACTGCAAGGGTGCGGCCGTCAAGCTCTATATCCTCAAAGAACTGCGAGAGCATCTGGATGGCCTTGGCGCTGGCCACGACGGTTACTGACGGATACTCCCTGAGAGCCCACTCTATGAGGGCGGAGTGGTCAGGTTCCATGTGGTGGACAACCAGATAGTCGGGCTGACGGCCCTCAAGAGCCTCCTTGAGATTGGCTTTCCACTCATCGGCCTTGCGGGCATCGGCTGTATCCATAACAGCAACCTTGTCATCAAGAATGACATATGAGTTATATGACATTCCCTGAGGAACTATGTACTGACTCTCAAAAAGGTCCAGGTCCAGGTCATCGGCACCTATGTAACGGACTGTGTCTGTCAACTTTGTAACCATACTCTAAAAATGATATGCAAAATTAGCCCAATTCTTTGATTATATAAAAGAGATTCCTATTTTTGCCTTGATGAAGAGAGTCAAAAATAACACAAACCTTTAACCTTAACTATTATGAAGACAATCTATTCAGGAACCCAGACCGAGAAGAATCTGGAAGCAGCTTTTGCCGGTGAGTCACAGGCAAGAAACAAGTATACATACTTTGCATCAAAGGCCAAGAAAGACGGCTTTGAGCAGATTGCCGCCCTGTTCCTCAAGACAGCGGAGAACGAGAAGGAGCACGCCAAGATGTGGTTCAAGGAACTTAACGGCATAGGTGACACCGCCCAGAACCTGGCTGCTGCCGCCGACGGCGAGAACTATGAATGGACCGATATGTACGAGGATTTTGCCAAGACCGCCGAGAAGGAGGGATTCACCGTACTGGCCAAGAAGTTCCGTATGGTTGCCGCTATCGAGAAGCACCACGAGGAGCGCTACCGCGCACTGCTCAAGAACATCGAGACGGAACAGGTATTCGCCAAGAGCGAGGTCAAGATATGGGAGTGCCGTAACTGCGGTCACATCATCGTAGGCACCAAGGCACCTGAAATTTGCCCCGTATGCGCACATCCCAAGTCATACTTTGAGATCAACGCCGAGAATTATTGATTAACCCCAAATATCACAGCTATGCAGAAATACGTATGTGACATGTGCGGTTGGGAGTATGATCCCGCAGAGGGATGTCCCGAGGCCGGCATTGAGCCCGGAACACCTTGGGAGCAGGTTCCCGATGATTTTGTCTGCCCCCTTTGCGGAGTAGGCAAGGATCAGTTCTCAGCCGAATGATTACCCTTTGAAGCAAAGGTAATCAGTACTGAACCCAAAACGCCGGCAGCCAGAGAACCCATGAGAATGGCTATCTTGCCGGCGTTTCTCATTTGTTCCACCTGCTCAAGACCGGAGAACGAGAGAGTGTCGACAAATATTGACATGGTGAATCCTATACCACCCAGGCAGGCCACAGCAAAGAACATACCCCACTTAGCCTTATCAGGCATAGCGCATATGCGGCTCTTGATGGCCAGGAAGCTGAACAGGGTAATGCCAACAGGCTTGCCCAGCACCAGTCCCAGGAATATACCCAGGCCTACGCCACCGGCCACGCCCGTTGTATTGAACACATTGAAGTAAGAGAGGTCCGATATCTCCACACCTGCGTTAGCCAGCGCGAATATAGGCATGATCACAAAGTTGACCCACGGTGAGAGTGCATGCTCCACACGGTAGCTCATGTCAAGTGAGCCGTAAGCGGTCTTATGTATGCGACGCAGGAAATGACGCTGCGGACCGTTGGGGAACATGGTCTCGTCATCGACCTGGTCAAACTTGATGAGCTTGTCAGAGAAGAACTTGATCTTATGCAGCACATAGGAGCGCTCGTAACGTGCCTTGGAGGGAATGACGAACGCCATCACCACACCTGACATGGTAGCATGTATGCCTGAATAATAGAACAACACCCATACAATCACAGCCAGCACCAGGTATACCCAGATATGCTTCTGGCCGAAATGTGACATGAGCCATGCCACGAATATGACTACTATCGATATGCCCAGCAGCAGAAAATTGATATGACCGCCGTAGAAGATGGCCACCACCAGGATGGCAATCAGGTCATCGGCGATAGCCAGCGCCGTAAGGAACACCTTGAGCGATACGGGCACCCTGTCTCCCAGAACCGATAGGATGCAGACCGCAAACGCTATATCGGTCGCGGTAGGAATTCCCCAGCCCGATGCACCTGCTGTGCCTTTGTTGACCAGAGTATAGAAAACGGCCGGCATGATCACGCCGCCGAATGCGGCGATTACCGGCAGCAGTGCCTTCTTGACCGATGAAAGCTCCCCATGGGCCACCTCACGCTTAATCTCCAGACCGACGGTAAAGAAGAAAATCACCATGAGAATGTCATTGATGAACTTCTCGATGGTCATCTCATGCGGGAATAGCCAGTTTATGTTACCGTTGGGACTCTGCAGATGAATCTGGACATTGGTTTCCAGGAATGACTTGTAGTAAGTACTTACCACAGGCAGGTTGGCCAACAGCATGGCTATGATAACGCAAAACAGAAGCAGTACGCCCTGTGCCCAGGGCTGGCGGGTCAGTTTGTCACGCTTGCGGTTGAACTCAAGCAGACTCCTGTTCCAGGTGTAGATGGGGATCAGTTTCATTTAGTTTGGAAAAATAACACAACCGACGGTCATTATTCTCAGACCGTCGGCTATGGTGATGGATTTAATTTGTTTGCTTAGGAAATCAGTACTTTACCGTTCATCTCAGCGGGGATAGGCAGGCCCATCGCGGTAAGGATGGTGGGAGCCACATCGGCCAGGATACCGGACTGGATCTTTGCATCCTTGCGTGAAGTTACGTAGATGACAGGAACCGGATTCAGTGAGTGAGCGGTGTTGGGTGTACCGTCAGGGTTCAGAGCGTTGTCGGCATTTCCGTGGTCGGCAATGATGATTGCCTCGTATCCGTGAGCCTTGGCAGCCTCAATTACATCATGCACGCAGGCATCGACAGCTACGACAGCCTTCTCGATAGCCTCGTATACGCCGGTATGACCTACCATATCGCCGTTGGCAAAGTTCACAACGATGAAATCATACTTGTCAGTACCGATAGCCTCAACCAGCTTGTCACGTACTATGTAAGCACTCATCTCAGGCTGCAGGTCATAAGTGGCAACCTTAGGTGAGGGAACCAGGATACGGTCCTCACCGTCAAACGGGAGCTCGCGGCCGCCGTTGAGGAAGAATGTAACGTGAGCGTATTTCTCAGTCTCAGCAATATGGAGCTGGGTAAGACCCTGATTTGAAAGATACTCACCGAGAGTGTTGTTCACGTTCTCCTTGTCAAACAGGATGTGAACGCCGGTGAATGAAGCGTCATACGGAGTGAGGCAGTAGTACTGCAGGCCGGGAATGGTGTGCATACCCTCAGCGTCCATATCCTTCTGGGTGAGGACTATGGTCAGTTCCTTGGCGCGGTCGTTACGGAAGTTGAAGAAGATGATTACGTCACCCTCCTCAATGCGGCTGTCATAAGCCTCGTTAACGATAGGCTTCATGAACTCGTCAGTTACGCCCTCGGCATATGACTCCTCAACAGCCTTTACCATATCAGAAACCTTACGGCCCTCACCGCCTACAAGCTGGTCATAAGCAATCTTGACACGCTCCCAACGCTTGTCACGGTCCATTGCATAATAACGGCCGATGATAGTGGCAACCTTGTCACCACGCTTAACCAGCTGGTCAATGAAACCCTTACCGCTCTTGGGGTCGGTGTCACGACCATCCATGAAGCAGTGAACGTAAGTCTTGTCTATTCCATACTCGCGGGCTATGTCAGTCAGGCAGAACAGGTGCTCCAGTGAGCTGTGAACGCCGCCGTTAGATACCAGACCCATGAGATGCAGCTTCTTGCCGTTCTCCTTGGCGTAGCTGTAAGCTGATACCACCTCCTTGTTCTGACGGATGCTGCCGTCAGCAATAGCGCGGTTAATCTTTACCAGATCCTGATAAACCACACGGCCTGCACCGATGTTCAGGTGACCTACCTCCGAGTTACCCATCTGTCCGTCGGGAAGACCTACGTTCTCACCGCTTGCAAGCAGCTGAGCGTTAGGATAGTTTGCGTTCAGATAGTCCATGTAAGGAGTAGGAGTGTTGTAGATAACATCGGCCTTGGAGCGGTTACCGATGCCCCAGCCGTCCAGAATCATAAGAAGCGCTTTCTGTTTCATATATTTAATTGTTTTGCACTCAATTTATTTTCAGGCCGCAAAGGTACAAATAATACTTAAAATATAAAGAGGCGCCCTCCATAAAAAGGCGCCTCTCTTATGAATGCTTAACACTATACGGTTATCCTACAGCCGGAACGAATGACAACACCAAAAGCGTGAGCAGGTCCGGAACCGAATGGAGCGACCCGCCCAACTTACCTAAAACAACCCTTACGGGAGTTATCAGGTCTATTCCGCTCAGATACTGGTCAAGACGCATATAAACCTCCTCACCCTCGTCATTGGGAGCAACAACCACAGGAAGGACGTTCATCCTATCCAGGATACCGGTTACCATATCGGCAACCTGAGGAGTTGCAGCCTTTGAAAGCAGCAATGCGAACATCTCATTGGTAAATACGGGTGAAATCTCACCTTCAAACTTGTCATATGAAGTAGAGTCATCATATACGAACAACAGCTTGGCCTGCGGATCCTCAAATCCCTTGAAATAGACATCGAGCGTAATGATGTTGTTAAGGGAATCCAGGAACGGCTGAGCTTTCTCCTTGGTGAGCACATTCTGGGAGAACATCATCTCCGATATGGTAGTCAGTACAACCTCCTTGCTGAAAGGATTCAGTATCTGGGCCTTCAAAGTCACATCCTCACCGATTGACAGTGAGCCGTCCATACCTCTGAACAGGGCAGGATTCATGACAACACCCAGAAGGATTGCCAAATCTACACCCCTCTCTGTAAAGAGGTCACCTATCGAAGCATCAAGATTGTAAGTTGCCTGAACCAGATTCTTGTCGTCGATCTTGCTCTGATGGGTCAACCTGAAACCTTCATCAGAATTCAGGAACACCAGTTGGGACTGGGTATCAAAACTGCCGCCCTTGAGTTTTGTCTTGGCAACGAATTTACTGAACTGATTGAACTTGAGTCCGCTGACATCAGGTGCGCCGTCCTCACCGAACGGGAATACCACATCCATATCAGTATCTATGGTCAGCTCAAAATCAAGCAGTGACTTTCCGTTCAGTTTGATATTAAGTGCGAACAGGTCCGGAATGCTCACATTGGTCGCATACTCCTCAAAGCCCGGATTCAGCTCCTCGGGAGCGCCGCTCATGTCAAGTGAAAGGACGTTGTCCGCAGAGTTATCCTGAAGTTTCATGGATACCAGCAGTTCCTGGCCCAGGTAAGTGGCACTCACCTGTGTCGATCCGTCCTTAGGCACCTCAACCTTGATATCCTTTACGTAGATAACCGTGTCAAGTTCTACGACTCCTTCATCCTCGGTACGGATTATACTGTCCTCAAAGGTGTACATTACCTTGAGCGCAGCCTTGGTCAGGTCGAGATTAAGGGTATCGGCCCTCAACATCTCTCGGATCATCATGTATCGGCCTCCGAAAATGGAATCGGAAAGAAGCATCTCTGAGGCCTCAAAAAAGCCCACCACGTCCTTCTTACCATAGAAGATGGTGTCTATCAGAGAATTGAGTTCCGAATATTCAGAAAAATCAATGGTACCTGCAACATCCAAAGCGCTCTTGGAGAGCAGCTTGTGCTGTTCATTTATAGAGATGAACTTGGGTTCATCGGTCTTATTCTCAGTGCCATTCTGTTTTTCATCAAGAAGTTCATCATCCTTATCGCAGGATAATACGAACAAAGCACCGGCTAAAATGGCTATAAAGCCCAGATAGTTCCTTTTATTCATATCGCGCATATGTTAAAATATGGGCAAATATGTAAAAAAGAATTGAACAAAACAAGAAAAAGACTCAAAACATGGATTTTACCCGCTCTATTCCGGCTGCGAGCACATCAATTTCCTGTCTGGTGTTATAGAATGAGAATGAGGCCCTTACGGTTCCGGGTATTCCAAAGCGGTCCATGAGAGGCTCCGCACAGTGGTGTCCGGTGCGTACCGCAATGCCAAGCCTGTCAAGAAGCGTTCCCATATCTGAAGGATGTATGTCACCCACCAGGAATGAGATCACACCGCTGCGCTCCGGTGCCGTTCCGATGAAACGCATGCCGGGGATTGCCCCAAGACGCTCCAGGGCATAATCACAAAGTGACTTTTCATAATCGGCGATCTCATCCATGCCTATGGCGCTTACATAGTCAAGAGCCTTGGCAAGTGCAATGGAACCTATATAGTCAGGTGTTCCGGCCTCGAACTTATAGGGAAGTTCGTTATATGTGGTACCCTGAAATGTAACTTTCTTTATCATCTCACCTCCACCCTGGTAAGGAGGCATTTTGGAGAGCAGTTCCTTGCGGCCATAAAGTACTCCTATGCCGGTGGGACCATATATCTTATGTCCGCTGAAAGCATAGAAATCGGCTCCCATATTAACAACATCGACTGTAATATGCGGAACGCCCTGGGCGCCGTCGACAGCTACCGGAATACCGTGCGAATGGGCTATCCGTATGATTTCCTGCACGGGATTCACAGTACCTAACACATTGGAAACATGTGTAATGCTCACGAGTCTGGTCTTGGCCGATATAAGAGCGCTGAAAGCCTCCAGATCAAGCTCTCCACGGTCTGTAACAGGTATCACTTTGAGGCTGAAACCATACCTCTCGGCCTGGAGCTGCCAGGGCACGATGTTACTATGGTGCTCCATACCTGAAATGATGACCTCATCACCCTCCTTTATGAAGGCACGGGAGAATGAACTGGCCAGCAGGTTCATGCTCTCGGTAGTTCCTCTTGTAAAGATTACTTCCTCCTTACTGCCTGCACCTATAAACTGACGTACCTTCTCACGGGCGGCCTCCATCATATCGGTTGCCTCGAGTGAGAGGAAATGAACGCCGCGATGAACGTTTGCGTTTACATTACGGTAAGCATCGCTTATGGAATCTATTACGCACTGAGGCTTCTGGGTCGTAGCGGCATTGTCCAGGTAAACCAGCGGCTTACCGTACACCTCACGTCCCAGGATAGGGAAATCCCTGCGAATACTCTCTACGTCTATCATATGGTTATCTGCAAGCGCGGCATCCCTCGCACTGTGAAAGTTCACCGCGGAAACGTTTTTCTACAAGTCTGTTAAGTCTGTCGCGGAGAGGTTCAAGTGAAACCTTACCTATCACCTCACCTACGAAAGCCTGCATAAGCATCATACGGGCCTCCTCCATAGGTATGCCGCGCTGCTGCATATAAAACATGGCCTTCTCGTCAAGCTGTCCTACGGTTGCACCATGAGAGCATTTTACGTCATCGGCGTAGATCTCCAGCTGAGGCTGGGTGAACATACGGGCCTCACGTGTAAGACATATGTTGCGGTTGGTCTGATTCGACTCGGTATGCTGAGCTCCGTGACGGACCAGCACCTTGCCGGCAAATGCACCTGTAGAGTTTTCATCAAGCACATACTTGAACAGCTCGGAGCTTGAGCAGTCCGATACGCGATGGTCCACGAATGTCATATTGTCCACGTGCTGCTCCTTATCGGTGATGGCAATACCGTTCAGTGACAGCGTTGAGCCCTGTCCCTTGAATGTCTGGTAGACAGAATTGCGTGTCCGGCCGTTATGGAGTGTTACAAAGTCGGTCTCAATGGTGCTGTCAGCCTCCTGACTTATGTAATAGTCTGATACACGCAGGTTTGCATTATGAGTCTCTTCAAGGTCATAAAGCTTGAGAGACGAGCCCTCTCCTGCGAACACCTCAGTTATCTGTGTCGTCAGATATTTATTCGCCGCCAAAGCATGGTCACAGAGCAGCAAAGTGAGCTGTGACTGACGTCCAAGAACCACCAGGATCCTGCGGTTGGTCAGCAGGTCTACCGGTGACTGCAACAGCGTTACAAGCTGCAGCGCCTTCTCCACCACCACGCCGTCTGGTACATACACGAGCATGCCGTCCTGGGCGAACATGGTGTTCAGGGCAGCCACTCCGGGACGTTCCATATCGGCCAGACGGCCGTAGTATGATTCCACAATCTCCGGATGGTTGGCAGCAGCCTCACGGAGACTGCACACAATCACACCCTGAGGCAGTTGCACGTTGGCGGCTGTATCGGAAGCGGCAAAAGCATCGTTTGAAAGGAAATAGAGCAGCGTGCTCAGGTTGGGCACGTTGCATTTGAATGCCTGAGCCTGATCCACATGCATGTCAACACGGCTCAGGTTCATGCCCCAGTCGGGCTCGAACCAGCTCCTGACATCAGTATGCAGATACTCTTCCAGTCCTTTATGGGGCAGGCCATAACGTGTAAAGCACTCCAGTGCCTTGTCACGCAGGGCATTCATAGCTCCTGCAGAACCCTTGTCTATAAGAGCCCTGTTCTGGGAGAATATATCTATGTAGTTCTTTTCGGCACTCATTTCAGGGAATCCTCATATTCCTTTATAACCCAGTCATAACCACGCTCTTCAAGTTCCAGAGCCAGCTCCGGACCTGCAGTCTTGATGATACGGCCCTGATAGAGCACGTGTACCACATCGGGCTTGATATAATCCAGCAGACGCTGGTAGTGTGTAATGACTATCACTGATGTCTCAGGGGTCTTGAGGCGGTTCACGCCATCGGCCACAATACGCAGGGCATCGATATCAAGACCTGAGTCGGTCTCGTCAAGTATGCTAAGCGAAGGCTCCAGCATAGCCATCTGGAATATCTCGTTACGCTTTTTCTCACCACCGCTGAATCCCTCGTTTACTGAACGGTTCATGAACTTGGAGTCAAGTTTTACGAACTCACGTTTCTCCTTAATGAGTTTGAGGAACTCTGTGGGAGGCAGGGGCTGCAGGCCCTGGTACTTGCGTTTCTCATTGATGGCGGTACGCATAAAGTTGGTCATGCTCACGCCCGGTATCTCAACCGGATACTGGAATGACATGAAGAGTCCCTCATGGCTGCGGTCCTCGGCGCTCAGCTCCAGCAGGTCCTTACCCTTGAATGTAACCTTACCGTCATAGACCTCATAGGCAGGATGACCTACGAGCACGTTGCTCATGGTACTCTTACCCGAACCGTTGGGTCCCATTATGGCGTGCACCTCACCGGCACCCACCTCCATGTTTATGCCTTTCAGTATCTCTTTGCCGTTAATTCCGGCTTTAAGGTTTTCTATCTTCAGCATCATATTATCCTACTGTATTTTCAAGTGACACCGAGAGCAGACGCTGAGCCTCAACCGCAAATTCCATAGGCAGTTTGTTCAGCACCTCCTTGGCGTAACCGTTAACTATAAGTCCGATGGCCTGTTCCATGGGTATGCCACGCTGGTTGCAATAGAACAGCTGGTCCTCGGATATCTTTGAAGTAGTGGCCTCATGTTCCACTATGGCGGTCTCATTCTTCACATCCATATAGGGGAAGGTATGAGCACCGCAGTCGCTACCCAGCAGCAGTGAGTCACACTGGCTGTAGTTACGTGCCCCGTCGGCATGCTCGCCCACCTTGATAAGGCCGCGGTAAGAGTTCTGGCTGTGTCCGGCCGATATACCCTTGCTTATGACCGTGCTCTTTGTGTTACGTCCCAGGTGTATCATCTTGGTACCTGTATCGGCCTGCTGCCAGTTGTTGGTAAGGGCTACCGAATAGAACTCACCCTGTGAGCCGTCACCCTGAAGCACGCAGCTGGGATATTTCCATGTTATGGCAGAGCCTGTCTCAACCTGTGTCCATGAGAGTTTGCTGTCCACTCCCTTGAGCAGACCTCTCTTGGTCACAAAGTTATATACACCGCCACGGCCGTTCTCATCGCCCGGGTACCAGTTCTGAACGGTGCTGTACTTGACCTCGGCACGGTCCAGGACCACGATCTCCACAATGGCGGCATGCAGCTGGTTCTCATCACGCATGGGGGCGGTACAGCCCTCCAGATATGATACGTAGCTGTCGTCATCGGCCACAATGAGCGTGCGCTCAAACTGACCGGTTCCGGCCGCGTTGATGCGGAAATAGGTGGAGAGTTCCATGGGGCAGCGTACGCCCTTGGGTATGTAAACGAACGAGCCGTCGCTGAATACCGCACTGTTGAGTGCGGCAAAGAAATTGTCACGGTAATTGACCACGCTGCCCAGATACTGACGTACCAGGTCGGGGTGGTTCTTTACGGCCTCACCCATGGAGCAGAATATGATTCCCTTCTCAGCCAGGGTCTGCTTGAATGTGGTCTTGACCGATACGGAGTCCATGACAGCATCGACTGCCACGCCACCGCTCAGTGCCAGACGCTCCTCAAGGGGTATTCCCAGCTTATCGAAGGTCTTCATCACCTGCGGGTCAATCTCGTCAAGGCTCTTGGGTCCTTCCTTCTTGACCGTAGGGTCAGCGTAATATGATATGTTCTGATAGTCTATCTCGGGGATATCCAGATGTGCCCAGTGTGGCATCTCCATGGTAAGCCAGTGACGGTACGCCTTGAGACGGAACTCCAGCATCCACTCCGGCTCGCCCTTTCGCTCTGATATGAGCCTTACGGTATCCTCAGTCAGACCGCGGTCTATGATGTCGGTGTGGACATCGGTAGTGAAACCATACCTGTATTTCTCGGCACTGATCTCCCTTATGAGACTATTGTCCTGTTCTACAGTATTCAACTCTCTTATACTTTTTGTTTTTCATCGTTCTTGGATTGCTCCTCGTCAACGGGAATCTCAGGAATCAGGTCCCATGCGGTATCCTGAACCTTGTTCCACGTCCACTGAAGGCACTTGCCCGTAAATGTCTCTACAGGCTCAAACAGTCTTGACTCTTTCCTGTCTTCATAATCAATGATGTTCTCCGTTACGCCGGTCATATTGCCCAGCTTGATAATCAGTCCTATGATTATCAGCACCTTGAACAGTCCGAATACACCGCCTGCCAGACGGTCTATGAAACCCAGGCTGGCCAGTTGTATGAGCTTGGAGAGCAGCTTGCCCACCAGGCCGAACAGTATCGGGACCACAAGCAATATGACTACGAACGCCACTATACGTGCTGCCTGGTCCGACATGTTGAATATACCCAGAAGGAAACCTGCAAAAGGTCTGTAGAGCAAGGTTCCCAGGATAATACCCAGTATAAGTCCGCCCAGGCTGAATGCCTGCTGTATGACACCTTTCATGAAGCCTGCCACAAAGCCCACACCCAGTATAGCCAGGATAATATAGTCAAGCGTGTTCATCGGTCTTGATTACAGAGTCTGTTTAACCTCAATCTGGGTGAATGTCTCAATGATATCACCCTCCTTGATGTCATTGTATGATACAAGACTCATACCGCACTCCATACCAGCCTGAACCTCCTTCACGTCATCCTTGAAACGTTTCAGGGCCTGAATCTCACCAGTGTGGATAACGATACCGTCGCGGATCACGCGGGCCTTGTCATTACGTGAGGCCTTACCGTCACGTACACGGCAACCGGCAACCATACCGACCTTTGATATATGGAACACCTCCATAACCTCAATGGTGGCGGTAACCTCCTCCTTGACCTTGGGTGCAAGCAGACCTTCCATAGCTGACTTGACCTCGTCAATGGCATCATATATGATTGAGTAAATACGTATATCTACATCGTTCTGCTCAGCCAGTTTCTTGGCGGCACCTGACGGACGTACATCAAAACCGATGATAATGGCGTTCGATGCCGATGCCAGGCTGACATCGCTCTCTGAGATGGCACCCACAGCCTTGTGGATTACGTTCACCTGAACGTTGGGAGTTGAGAGCTTTATCAGAGAGTCGCTCAGAGCCTCGACGGATCCGTCCACATCGGCCTTTACGATAAGGTTGAGTTCGTGGAAATCGCCCATCTTGATACGGCGGCCCAGCTCATCGAGTGTAAGGGTCTGTGCCGTACGTACGCCCTGCTCACGCTGCAGCTGCTCACGCTTTCCGGTAATCTCACGGGCCTCACGCTCGCTGTCCACAACATGGAAGCTTACACCGGCCTGGGGAGCACCGTTAAGACCCAGGATCAGCACAGGCTCTGCGGGAGCGGCTGACTTGAGCTTCTGGTTACGCTCGTTGAACATAGCCTTTACCTTACCCCATGATGTTCCGGCAATCACAATGTCACCCATCTTAAGGGTTCCGTTCGATACCAGCACGGTTGCCACATAACCACGTCCCTTGTCAAGTGAAGACTCGATGATGGTACCTGTAGCCTTACGGTTGGGGTTAGCCTTGAGGTCAAGCATCTCGGCCTCCAGGAGCACCTTCTCCATGAGTTCCGGAACGCCAATACCCTTCTTGGCCGATATATCCTGGCTCTGGTACTTACCTCCCCAGTCCTCAACCAGGAAGTTCATCTGAGCCAGCTCCTGCTTGATACGCTCGGGATCGGCGGCGGGTTTATCGACCTTGTTTATAGCAAATACGATAGGTACACCTGCTGCGGTGGCATGAGCTATAGCCTCCTTGGTCTGCGGCATGACGTTGTCATCGGCAGCTACGATGATGATGGCTATATCTGTTACCTGAGCACCACGGGCACGCATGGCGGTGAACGCCTCATGACCCGGAGTATCCAGGAATGTGATGTGACGACCGTCCTCCATCTTCACGTTGTAGGCACCGATGTGCTGTGTGATACCACCGGCCTCACCGGCAATAACGTTAGACTTACGGATGTAGTCAAGCAGAGATGTCTTACCATGGTCAACGTGACCCATAACGGTTACGATAGGTGCGCGCGGTACCAGATCCTCCTCCTTATCGGCCTCCTCACTGATCTGCTGGGCAACCTCGGCGCTCACAAAGTCTGTTGTGAAACCGTATTCATCGGCCACGATATTGATGGTCTCGGCATCCAGACGCTGGTTGATTGATACCATGATACCCACGCTCATACAGGTTGCTATAACCTTGGTGACGGGGATATTCATCATGGTGGCCAACTCGTTGGCTGTCACGAACTCGGTAAGCTTAAGAACCTTGCTCTCGGCCATCTCCTGCTCAAGAGCCTCCATCTGACGCTGCTGTACCTGCTCACGTTTGTCCTTACGGTATTTTGAAGACTTGGTCTTACCCTTCTGGAACGATGAGAAGGTGTCACGTATCTGACGGTTTACATCCTCATTTGAGAAATCAGCCTTATCGGCCTTGTTAAAGCGGTGATCCTTGTTGTTACGGCCGCCACCCTTCTGGGCATCCTTGCCGCCGCGGTTATCATTGCTGTTGTTCTGAGTCTGGTTGTAGCTGTCGGCCTTGGTCAGGTCAACCTTCTCGCCGCCTATGCGGACGCGGTTCTTCTTACGGGGAGCATCGGTACCCTGTGACTTCTCACCGGGCTTGATCTCCTTCATAAGAGACTCCTTGAACTGCTGACGCTGCTGCTGGCGCTGCTGCTCCTTGGCCTCACGCTCCTTCTTTTTCTCCTCCTTGGATTTTTTCTTGGGACGGGTTGACTGATTGATGGCGGTCAGGTCAATCTTTCCCACGGTCTTGATATTCAGACCTCCGTTCTGGGGAGAAGAGAGCTTGAATACCTCCTCACTCTTGGGAGTCTCAGGTGCGGGCTGCTCTACAGCCTTAACCTCCTCCTTGGGAGTCTCCTTTACCACAGGTGCTGCCTCCACCGGCTTCTCAGGCTCGGCGGCTGCAACCTTCCGGACGGGTTTTACCTCCTCCTGTTTGGGTTCGGCCTTAACAACCTTGGGCTGCTCCACAACAGCGGGTTTCTCCTCCTGGGGTTTCTTGGGCTCGGGTTTAGCCTGGACTTCGGGCTTAACCTCCTCCTTAGCCTTGGGAGCCTCGGGAGCGGGTTCCTTCTTGGCCTCCGGCTTGGGAGTATCCAGGTTGATCTTACCCACGGTCTTGAACTTGATGACAGGCTCCTCAGGAACGACCGTCTCAATCACCTCCGGGTCCACCTCCTTTCTGGCGGGTTTCTCCTCCACCTCCACTTCATCGGATGATGACTTGCGGTTCATACGGTCCTGCAGGAAGCGTGTAGCCTCCTCG
>JBGURN010000005.1:0-3029 GCA_045131955.1 Bacteroidaceae bacterium | reverse complement strand
AGCTATATGTTCTCGGAGGTAGCTGCTATCTACCCCATCACCCCGTCATCACCTATGGCGGAGCATGTTGACGAGTGGGCTGCCCGTGGTCGTAAGAACCTCTGGGGTCAGACCGTCTCAGTTCAGGAAATGCAGTCTGAGGCTGGTGCCGCAGGTGCCGTTCACGGTTCACTGCAGGCTGGTGCCCTGACAACCACATTCACAGCATCACAGGGTCTGTTGCTGATGATTCCTAACATGTACAAGATTGCCGGTGAGCTGATTCCTTGCGTGTTCGATGTATCTGCACGTACACTGGCCAGCCACGCTCTGTGCATATTCGGTGACCACCAGGATGTTATGGCATGCCGTCAGACAGGTTTCGCAATGCTTTGCGAGGGTTCTGTTCAGGAGGTTATGGATATGACAGCTGCTGCTCACCTCGCTTCACTTGAGACATGCGTTCCTTTCGTCAACTTCTTTGACGGATTCCGTACATCACACGAGTATCACAAGATTGAGCTCCTGGATCAGGAGGATGTTCGTCCTCTCGTAAAGGAGGAGTACATCAAGCGCTTCCGTGACCGCGCTATGTCACCTGAGCGTCCTATCACTCGTGGTACTGCCGAGAACCCTGAGACATTCTTCACACACCGTGAGGCCAGCAACCCCTACTACGATGCAGTTCCTGAGGTAGTAGAGAAGTACCTGGGTGAGCTCTCAAAGATCACCGGCCGTGAGTACCATCTGTTCTCATACTACGGTGCCAAGGATGCAGACCGCATGATCATCCTGATGGGTTCAGCTACCGATGCTGCCCGTGAGGCTATCGACTACCTGAACGCCAACGGCCAGAAGGTAGGTATGATCTCAGTTCATCTGTATCGTCCGTTCTCAGTTAAGCACCTGCTCGCTTCAGTTCCCAAGACTGTTAAGCGCATTGCAGTTCTGGATCGTACCAAGGAGCCCGGCGCAAACGGCGAGCCTCTGTATCTGGATGTTAAGGATGCTTTCTACGATGTTCAGGATCGTCCTCTCATCGTAGGCGGCCGTTACGGTCTGGGTTCGCACGATACCACTCCCGCTCAGATCATCAGCGTATTCAACAACCTGGCTATGCCGGAGCCCAAGAACCACTTCACCGTAGGTATTGTTGATGATGTTACATTCACATCACTGCCTGAGGTTGAGGAGATCGCACTCGGCGGCGAGGGTATGTTCCAGGCTAAGTTCTACGGTCTGGGTGCCGACGGTACTGTAGGTGCCAACAAGAACTCAGTTAAGATCATCGGTGACAACACTGACAAGTACTGCCAGGCTTACTTCTCATATGACTCAAAGAAGTCAGGCGGTTTCACCTGCTCACACCTGCGTTTCGGTGACACTCCTATCCGTTCAACATATCTGGTAACCACACCTAACTTCGTTGCATGCCACGTTCAGGCTTACCTGCACATGTACGATGTTACACGCGGTCTGCAGAAGAACGGTCAGTTCCTGCTCAACACCATCTTTGAGGGTGCCGAGCTGGAGAAGTTCATGCCTAACAAGGTAAAGCGTTACTTCGCTAAGAACAATATCACTGTTTATACCATCAACGCTACCAAGATAGCTCAGGAGATTGGTCTGGGTAACCGCACCAACACCATCCTTCAGTCTGCTTTCTTCCGCATCACAGGCGTTATTCCTGTAGAGCTTGCAGTTGAGAAGATGAAGGCTGCTGCCCTGAAGTCTTACGGAGCTAAGGGTCAGGATGTAGTTGACCTGAACTACGCTGCTATCGATCGTGGTGGTGAGTACAAGCAGCTCACAGTTAAGCCCGAGTGGGCTAACCTGCCTGATGATGACGCTAAGGCCGATAACGCTCCCGCATTCGTTAAGGAGCTGGTTCGTCCTATCAACGCCCAGGCCGGTGACCTGCTTAAGGTTTCTGACTTTACAAAGCACAACACAGTTGACGGTTCATGGGAGGTTGGTACCGCTGCTTATGAGAAGCGTGGTGTTGAGGCCTTCGTTCCCGCTTGGAACAAGGACAACTGTATCCAGTGCAACCAGTGCGCATACATCTGTCCTCACGCTGCCATCCGTCCGTTCGTTCTGACCGATGCAGAGCTGGCCGGCTTTGACGGTCTCGATACCATCGAGATGAAGGCTCCTGCAGCTATGAAGGGTATGCACTTCGTTATCGAGCCCTCTGTTCTTGACTGCCTTGGCTGCGGCAACTGCGCCGACATCTGCCCGGGCAACCCCAAGACCGGCAAGGCCCTCACAATGGTTCCGTTCAACCCGGATGCTGCCGATATGAAGAAGATGGCTGCCGATTGGGACAAGCTTGTTAAGGTTCCCTCAAAGCAGGATCTTGTTGACATCAAGTCAAACGTTAAGAACTCACAGTTCGCTCAGCCTCTGTTCGAGTTCTCAGGCGCTTGCTCAGGTTGCGGTGAGACACCGTACGTTAAGCTGCTCTCACAGCTGTTCGGTGACCGTCAGATGATTGCCAACGCTACCGGTTGCTCATCAATCTACTCTGCTTCTATTCCTTCAACTCCTTACACCAAGAACGAGAAGGGTCAGGGTCCTGTATTCAACAACTCACTGTTTGAGGACTTCTGCGAGTTCGGTCTCGGTATGGTAATGGGTAACAAGAAGATGAACGAGCGCGTTACCAAGCTGCTCACTGAGATGATTGAGAGCGATAAGACCAGCGCTGAGTACAAGGAGCTGGCTCAGGAGTGGATCGCTAACCAGAACGATGCCGACAAGACCAAGGAGATCGCTCCCAAGCTGCGTGCATGCATCGCTGAGAGCGCTGCCAAGGGCTGCCCCACCTGCAAGGAGCTGCAGACTCTTGACCACTACCTGGTTAAGCGTTCACAGTGGATCATCGGTGGTGACGGTGCTTCATACGATATAGGTTATGGTGGTCTTGATCACGTAATCGCCAGCGGTGAGGACGTTAACATCCTGGTTCTTGATACTGAGGTTTACTCTAACACCGGTGGTCAGGCTTCTAAGGCTACTCCTCTTGGTGCTATCGCTCAGTTCGCTGC
>JBGURN010000004.1:0-3637 GCA_045131955.1 Bacteroidaceae bacterium | reverse complement strand
CCAATTGCTGCGGGCTTTGACGAGATATTCAGCTGCAAGAGGACAGGTCTCTTGTGCCTTTTCTGGTGTGATGAATGAAGCTGACATATAGGCCCTGCGGATAGAATCCTCACGGGCAAAGCGCAACTTGTTGTTGGCCGCCATCTCAGGACTGACCTTAGGCAAGTTTGCTTTCTCTACAGGAGGTACGATATCGATGGTTTCGTAAGTCGGAGAAGCCTTTTTGGCGTTACTCTTATTAAGAATTACATCAACTTCACTGTCCTTGCCGAAAGTTACCTTGCGGTATCCATACCAGCCGTCCTTGCTGGCCCATACGAGCATGTCGCCCTTTCCGGCCGTCAGCGATGCTTTACCATTCTTGTCAGAGTATTTGGTGGCAGCGGGATAAAATTCGCCATAGTTATAGATACGGAATTCCACACGTGCTCCCTTGACAGGAGAACCTGTTTTGTCCAGTACCTGAACTTGGGTAGAAGCGGTTGCGGCATAATTGCCGATAAGGTTGATTTCAGTGAAGTTACGGGTGCGTGACATAACTTCCTCAGGACCCTTGTAGTCACCAAAGGCACGGGTATGCATCAGCAGTGCGCGCGAAGCGGGAGCATTGAACCAACCCAGATCCAACACGGCTTCGGGCTCACAAGCGCCCAGAAAATGCCACTTTCCATTGGCCCAAGCCTCGACCCAGGCATGATTGTCGTCGGTATGTGCCCACCGCGGAGTATAAACTTGACGGGCAGGAATACCGATGGAACGCAGGGCGGCGACGGTAAAAGTGGATTCCTCACCACAACGCCCGATGGCGGTATTCATGCATGCCAAGGGTGACAACGTGCGTTGGTCACTGGGCTGATAAGTCACATGCTCATGGCACCAGTGGTTAACCTCAAGGATGGCCTCTTCCATGCCCATACCTGCCACGCGTTCTTTCAATTCTTTGAAGAATACTGGCCTTGACATGTCAAGGGCCTCGTTGTTGACGCGCAAGGGCAAGACGAAGTGGTTGAACAGCAACTCGGGTACTTTTTTGCCCCATGGCATCTGTTCACGGGCTTCAAATGTGGCGCGAACATTCTCCAGATGGAATTGGACCGTGTAGTCTGTCACATCGGCCAGCGGCATGTAGGCATACAGGAACTTTAGTGCCTCCATCTCTTGAGCAGTCACGTTGAGTCCCGTTACATCAGGTGTTCTCAGTTCTTCGACAGTAGTCGCGGCGGCACCACTTGCCATGGCAAGTATAAGGGCAAATAAAACGAATATTCTTTTCATCTTGTGTTGATTGTTGATTTTCACTCGCAAAGGTAAAACAAAGTTTTCGGTTTGCAGCATGAAATGATAAATGTGTAGAAAAAAATCACTATCTTTGCACCCCAGAAACAAAAAAACACGACATCACCTATCGGAATGAAGACAATACGCAACTTCTGCATCGTGGCTCACATTGACCACGGCAAGAGTACATTAGCCGACCGCCTGCTTGAGGTCACCAATACTGTCGCCGGCAAGGATATGCAGGCCCAGGTGCTTGATGATATGGACCTTGAGCGCGAGCGCGGCATTACCATTAAGAGCCATGCCATCCAGATGGATTACCTGAAGGACGGCCAGAAATATACCCTTAACCTGATTGACACTCCGGGACACGTGGACTTCTCCTATGAGGTGTCACGCTCTATTGCCGCCTGTGAAGGTGCCCTCCTGGTGGTGGATGCTACTCAGGGTGTACAGGCTCAGACGATTTCCAACCTTTATATGGCCATTGACAATGGCTTGGAAATCATCCCTGTCATCAACAAGATTGACATGGACAGCGCTCACCCCGACGAGGTGGAGGACGAGATTGTTGAACTCTTGGGCTGTGACCCCAGTGACATCATCCGTTGCAGTGCTCGCACGGGTGAAGGCGTGCCTGCTATCCTGGATGCCATCGTAGACCGCATACCCGCTCCCGAGGGCGATCCCGAGGCTCCGCTTCAGGCGCTTATCTTTGACTCGGTATTCAATTCTTTCCGTGGCATTATCGTTTATTTCAAGATATTGAACGGATCTATCGCTAAGGGCGACTTTGTGAAGTTTGTCAATACCGAGAAGGAGTATAATATCGATGAATTGGGCGTGCTCAAGCTGCGCCAGCAGCCGTGTGATCGCCTCTCCGCTGGCAATGTGGGTTATATCATCTCTGGTATCAAGAACTCAACCGAGGTTAGGGTGGGTGATACCATTACCCATGTGCAGCGACCTTGCGAGAAAGCCATTGAGGGCTTCCAGGAAGTAAAGCCGATGGTGTTTGCCGGTGTTTATCCTATTGATCCCGAGGATTTTGAGAACTTGCGCGCCTCATTGGAGAAACTGCAGCTCAACGATGCGGCTTTGACGTTTACTCCCGAGTCGTCGGTGGCACTGGGCTTTGGTTTCCGTTGCGGCTTCCTGGGATTGTTGCACATGGAAATCGTGCAGGAGCGCTTGAGCCGTGAGTTTAACATGGAGGTGATAACCACGGTGCCTAACGTATCCTATAAGGTGTATGACAAGAAGGGTAACATGACCGAGGTGCACAACCCCGCCGGATTGCCCGATATCGCTATCATCGAGCATATTGAGGAGCCTTACATCCGCGCTTCCATCATTACCCAGAGTGAATTCATGGGACCCATTATCACCCTGTGTCTTTCCAAGCGTGGTGAATTGGTGAAACAGGAATACATCTCGGGCAACCGTTTGGAGCTGACTTTTGATATTCCCTTGGGTGAGATTGTGATTGACTTCTATGACAAACTCAAGAGCATCAGTAAGGGCTACGCTTCGTTTGATTATTACATCAACGGCTACCGCGAGTCCAAACTGATCAAGCTGGATATCCTGCTTAACGGTCAGCCCGTAGATGCCTTGAGCACACTGACGCATGTGGACAATGCGGTATCGTTGGGACGTCGCATGTGCGAAAAACTCAAGGAACTGATTCCGCGTCAGCAGTATGATATTGCCATCCAGGCGGCTATCGGTGCCAAGATTGTCGCTCGCGAAACGGTGAAGCAGGTACGCAAGGATGTGACAGCCAAGTGCTACGGTGGTGACGTGAGCCGTAAGCGCAAACTACTAGAGAAGCAGAAAGCCGGTAAGAAGCGCATGAAGCAGATCGGTACCGTTCAAGTGCCTCAGAAGGCTTTCCTTGCTGTCCTCAAACTTGATTAACGTCCTTATTGCAGGGAACTTGTGGCAAACGACGAACTGCAAAATATTGACCTCAACAATCCTGAATTCCAGGATGCTTGGGATGTGTTGCAACATACCCACCGTTCGGTGTTCCTTACCGGAAAGGCTGGAACGGGTAAGAGCACTTTCCTGAAATACATCCGCGACAATACCAAGAAGAAAACCGTGGTGCTGGCACCGACGGGCATTGCCGCCGTCAACGTGGGTGGACAGACGATGCACTCCTTCTTCAAGATTCCGTTCAAGCCCATGGTTCCCGATGACCCGGATTATGCCAATCCGGCGAGGATGCGCAAGATGCTGCGGTACACCAAGGAGAAGGTCAAACTCATCCAGCAACTGGAACTCATTATCATTGATGAGATTTCAATGGTGCGTGCCGATATTATTGACTTTGTGGACCGTGTACTGCGTGTAT
>JBGURN010000003.1:0-2112 GCA_045131955.1 Bacteroidaceae bacterium | reverse complement strand
TTGATGGTGTAACCATCAGCTCGACACTGGGTGCATTTAGCAGAACCGACAACTACCGTTTTGGTAAGGACGCTGTTGTCACTGTTTCCTCTACCGTCGGTAACATCACCAAGGTTGAATTTACCAGCACCGCCAACTATGGTGCTCAGTATGGTCCTCACCTGTTTGTGGGTGAAGGCTACAGCGCACAGTCTGGCAGCAGAGTCGGCACTTGGACCGGTAATGCTGATTCGTTCACTCTGACAGCTACTGCTCAGGTTCGCTGCTCGCAGATCGTTGTCACCGTTGGTGGCGAGGCCCCCGTTGAGACGCTGAAAGCTCCCGTATTTGATCCCGCTGATGGTGCTACCTTCGACGGTGAGAGCATGCAGGTGAGCCTGAGCTGCGCTACCGAGAATGCCAACATCCAGTGGTTCTATGGCACTCCCGATGCTCCCGAGAGCAGCTACTACTACTATCAGGAGCCCTTCAACGTGTATGAGACCTGCACGCTGACCGCCTACTCCTACAAGGGCGATGAAATGAGCGAGTATGTAACCGTTCATTACACCAAGATTGAGCCCGCTCAGGAGACCACCGAGATCAGCTTTGTAGCTCTGAACGACACCGTTGAGGGCGGCAGCACCGCTGGCTGGCACAGCATCGTTAAGGATGGCGTGACCATGAAGTTCTACGGCACCGTTAGCAACTATACCCTGACTGACTCGCTGGGCAACGTGACCAATGAGTATCACCAGTATCGCATCTACAAGAACAATCCCATCCAGTTCACCACCAAGGTTGGTAACATCCGCAAGATTGAGTTCATCTGCGATCCCACTAACCCCGCTACCGGCTTCTCGGCTGTTGCCGGTCTGGATGAGGAGACTGGTATCTGGGAAGGTCTGACCCGCGACATCACCTTCACTGCTAATGACAAGCAGGTTCGCGCCAACAGCATTATCGTTACCGTTGACGATCAGATCCCCACTATCACTGTTGAGGCTCCCGTAATCTCTCCCGAAAGCGGCAAGTTCACTGGCACCCAGGAGGTGACCATTACCTGCGAGACCGAGGGTGCAACCATCCTCTACAGCATCAATGGTGCTGACTATCAGGAGTACAGTGCTCCCTTCACCCTGACCGAGACCGCTACCGTTAAGGCTTATGCTGAGCTCGAGGGCGAGACCAGCGATGTTGTTGAGGCTACTTACACCAAGCGCACTGAGGTATCTACTCTGGCCGACGCTAACGCCCTGCCCAACAAGACCGACTTCGTCTTCTACGGCAACGTTGTTACAGTTTACCAGTATGGCAGCAACCTGTGGGTTAAGGATGATTCCGGTTACGGTCTGATCTACGGCAACCAGGTTCCCAAGAACATTCCCGACGGTTCGACACTCAAGGAAGAGTGGGATGCCCAGTACTACTTCTTCCGTGGTGCCATCAACGAGTATCAGTATCCCAACAACGTTGTTGTTGACGAGGAAGAGCCCCTCGTTGAGATCGTTCCCAACGAGTACACCTCTGACCAGATCACTACCGAAAAGATCAACGAGCGCGTAATCCTGAAGGGTCTCACCCTGCTCGCTGGTCCTGAGAATTATCTGTACAACTCAACCGACAGCCTGACCATCTACAACCAGTTCGGTATCACCCTGCCCACCGAGCTCGAGGGTAAGACCTACGACGTTGAGGGTATGGTAAGCTACTATGGTAATAAGGTTCAGGTCATGCCGATCGCTATCACCGAGGTTCAGGCCACAGACTTCATTCGTGGCGACGCTGACGGCAACGGTGAGGTGAAGATTGCTGACGTTACCGCTCTGATCAACTATCTGCTCAGCGGCGATACCAGCCTCGTTAACCTGCTGGGTGCTGACTGCGACCAGAATGGTGAGGTGAAGATTGCCGACGTTACCGTTCTGATCAACTATCTGCTCAGCGGTGTTTGGCCTGAATAATCACTTCCTATCCAACTAAAAAAAATAGGACCTTGAAATCAAGGTCCTATTTTTTTATATCAATTTTAATTCAACAATTATTAATCAGTGCGTTAGCAACTCCCAACTCCTCCCCCGCCTGGGGGGAGGTGCCCGAAGGGCGGAGGAGGGGGAGCGATTAGAGGGGGCC
>JBGURN010000002.1:0-55030 GCA_045131955.1 Bacteroidaceae bacterium | reverse complement strand
AGGCCTCGTTCCACCAGTTGTAGGCAGGAATGTCCAGACGGTCCACCGATACGGAGCCGTTCATCATAAGGCCTATCTTCTCCTCGGGAGTGAGCAGTGAAAGCAGGTTTTCAGCTCTCTTGTCAAAAGAAAGTCTTGGATTCTGATACGGATACTCATAGTGTTTGCAGCCGGGAAGCAGCATCACGGCTGCCAAAAGGCACGGAAACAGTGCTGTTTTCTTCATAAAATAATGGGTTTAGTAATATAGTTGGTTTTGAAAGCCCAAATGTAATCAAAAAGGTCCAACAATTCAAATCCGCAAAAACAGAACTTCACCTCACGTCAAAAGACCAGAGCGGGCCGTTGCCGTGTCCGATGTGCAGGTTACGGCCGCGGGTTATGGCCTGGGTGACCAGTGCCTTGCCCGTCTCGACTGCCTTGGCCAGGTCAAGACCCTGTGCCAGGGCTGCCGCTATGGCCGATGACAGGGTGCATCCCGTGCCGTGCAGGTTCGATGAGTGGATGCGTTTGCTGTAGAAACTGCGCGTGGTGCCATCGGCATAGAAGAGACGGTCCACCATCTCCTCCACCTCGGCATGGCCGCCCTTGAGCAGGAACGCGGTACGGAAACGGGAACTCAGCTCATGGCCGCCCCTGTCTATGTCGCTTATGGAAGAGAGCCTGCCGCCCAGCAGCGCCTCAGCCTCCGGGAGGTTGGGCGTGACGAGAGTACAGCGCTCCATGAGCATATCCTTGATATAATCCATACAGTCCAGTTCCATCAGACGGCATCCGCTGGTGGATACCATCACCGGGTCATACACAATGGGGATTCCCCTTGCCGCAGGATGCGTAGCCAGAGTCTTTACAATGGTCTCAGCCACCTCCAGGGTGGGAATCTGACCAATCTTGATGGCACTGACCGAAAGGTCATCGAACACAGAACAGAGCTGTGAACGGACAAGTTCGGCCGATACAGCCGTCATGCCCTGCACCCCTACCGTGTTCTGTGACGTAAGTGCCGTTATCACTGTTGCCCCATAACAGCCCATGGCGGTTATGGTCTTGAGGTCCTGCTGTATGCCGGCCCCTGCCGACGGGTCACTGCCCGCTATGCTTAATACTATTTCCATGCGTCTCCAAGTATCATTGCTCCACCAAAACCCATCTCCATGACCTCAGGTATACGGCTGAAAGTCACTCCTCCAAGCGCCAGCACACGGCTGTCAATAATGCCGTCACGGTGTGCGGCAAGGATTTCGTCACGGCTGAACGCCGAACGGTATCCCTGCTTTGATATGCTGTCGAATACAGGTGACAGGCTCATATAGTCCAGCCTCTCACCCCTGCATACGGCCAGTTCCTGAATGGAATGACATGAACGGCTCACCGAGCCATGCCATCCCTGAGGAGGCTCCGGATTGCGGCTGTTCAGATGCACTCCGTGCAGGCCGTACTTCACGGCCAGCTCAAAATGGTCATGCAGCACCAGACGGCTGTAGAGCTTGGCAGGCAGTTCCTTAAGCAACCCCTCAACCTCCTCCAGTGAGGAACCGGGCTTACGGATATGGATAAGGTCCACATCGGCGCGGCCCAGCAACTCCACTATACGTGAGGCCTCAGACTCAAAGAAACCGGGTTTGGTTATTACAATTGTCATATAGCTTTACCGAACAGGTCGAACGATGCGTCCCAGTCCTTCCAGACCGGTTCACGTCCGAGTTCCCTAAGACGGCTGTCAATCACCTTGGCCGTACGCTCGTCATTGACAGAGAACTGCTCGAGCGCCTGAGGATAGGTGTGGTAACCGCCGGGATTCACGCGGCTCTGCGCCGACATGGTGGTCACGCCCAGCGTGCACATGTTGTCACGTATATAGGCCGGCTCACGGGTGGAGTACGATATATCCACGTCGTGGTCGAATATGCGCATGGCAAACGTAGCCTGCGCCAGCTCACGGTCACTCATAAGACAGTTGGGCTGGAACCCCTCGTTCTGTGCGGGTCTCATACGCGGAAAGTTGACCGAGTAACGGGTGCGCCAGTAGTGTTTCTGCAGATAGCGCAGATGGTATGCCATCATGGTGACATCGGTCCTCCACTCTTTTTCAAGTCCGATGAGCACGCCCATGCCGATGGAGTGTACGCCGGCCTGCCCCATGCGGTCGAATGCGTTGCAGCGCCACTCAAAACGGCTCTTCATGCCACGCGGGTGATATATGTTGTAGTTCTCCTTGTGGTATGTCTCCTGGAAGCAGATCACGCCGTTCAGTCCGTGATGAGTGAGTTCCAGATAGTCCTGGGCCGACAGCGGCATGACCTCTATCTTTATGTTCGAGAAGTAACGCTTGGCTATGTCGATGGCCTTGGCTATATAGGGCACTCCGGCCTTGGCGGGGTTCTCACCCGTTACCAGGAGTATGTTCTCAAAGGGTGCCAGCTGCTTTATGGCGCGGTACTCGTCCTCTATCTGCTCCGGTGTGAGTATGGTACGTGCCATGGGGTTCTCACGATGGAATCCGCAATAGACGCAGGAGTTGGAGCAGGAGTTTGTTATGTAAAGAGGTATGAACATGGATATGGTACGTCCGAACCTCTCTTCGGTATATCTGCGTGACAGCCGTGCCATGGTCTCCAGATAAGGCTCTGCGGCAGGTGAAAGCAGAGCCATGAAATCTTCAACGTCACAGTGGCTCTTGCCAAGTGCACGACGCACGTCATTATCGGTCTTGGAGGCAATCTTATCGGTGATCTCCTCCCAGCTTATTTTCTCTAATTCGTCCGAAAACATTGCTATTTCATTTTTTCAGTTTACGCAAGTCATGCGACAGTCTGGCCGCACAGAAATCAGGTCCGCACATAGTGCAATATTCACCGTCAGTATGACCGGCTTTCTCAAAATACTCAAGAGCACGGTCAGGGTCAAGCGACAGATGGAACTGGTCACGCCAGCGGAACTCGAACCGCGCCTTGGAGAGGGCGTCATCACGTATGGTGGCGCCGGGATGTCCCTTGGCCAGGTCTGCGGCATGGGCCGCTATCTTATAGGTTATCACGCCCACACGCACATCATCCTTATCGGGCAGTGCCAGATGCTCCTTGGGAGTCACGTAACAGAGCATGGCCGTTCCCAGCCAGGCAATCTGCGCTCCGCCTATGGCACTTGTTATATGGTCGTAGCCGGGCGCAATGTCCGTGACAAGTGGACCGAGCGTATAGAATGGCGCATCATGGCAGCTCTTTATCTGACGTTCCATATTCTCCCTGATCTTATGCATGGGTACGTGACCGGGGCCCTCAATGAAGGCCTGCACATCCTTCTTCCAGGCACGCTCCACCAGCTCACCCAGAGTGTCAAGCTCGGCGAACTGTGCCGCATCGTTGGCATCGGCCGTACATCCGGGACGCAGTCCGTCACCCAGCGAGAGAGCCACGTCATAACGGGCCACAATATCACATATGTCATCAAAATGTTCATAGAGGAAACTCTCCCGGTTGTGCAGCAGGCACCACTTGCTCATTATGCTGCCGCCGCGGCTCACTATTCCGCACACGCGGCTGTCGGCCAGGTGCACGTTCTTCAGACGTATGCCGGCATGAATTGTAAAATAATCCACACCCTGTTCGCACTGTTCTATCAGGGTGTCACGGTATATCTCCCAGGTCAGGTCCTCCACATGTCCGTTCACCTTCTCAAGGGCCTGGTATATAGGTACGGTACCCACGGGTACGGGGCAGTTGCGCAGAATCCATTCGCGGGTCTCGTGTATGTTATTGCCGGTGGAGAGGTCCATCAGCGTGTCGCCGCCCCACTTACATGACCAGACGGCCTTATCGACCTCCTCCTCAATAGATGAAGTGGTGGCGGAGTTCCCTATGTTGGTGTTTATCTTGACCGCGAACCCGCGTCCTATTATCATAGGTTCACTCTCGGGATGGTTTATATTGGCAGGCAGCACGGCACGGCCGGCGGCTATCTCCTCACGCACGAACTCAGGTGTAATATGGGTCGATATGCCCAGCTCGCGGCAGTTCATGTTCTCGCGTATGGCCACGTACTCCATCTCAGGGGTTATGATGCCGGCCCTGGCATAGGCCATCTGGGTTACCGGACGGTTCTGCCCTGCCCTGTCTGCTATCCACCTCTCGCGCAGGCGGGGCAGTCCTTTCTTAAGGTCCACCTTGTACTCCGGGTCGCTGTAGGGACCGCTGGTATCATAGATATAGACCGGGGCGTTGGGCTCGGTTCGGGGAATACCGCGCTCGTCACGGGTCACCGTCGGAGTGAGGTTCACCTTGATCATCCCCACACGGACATCGGGGAACAGGACCCCGTTCATGTATGCTTTCTCTCGCTTGGCGTAGGCTTTGTTGTCTTGCGGCATAGCGTCAAATCAGAGGTTAAGGAATGCGGTAAGGGGACTTGTCGCTTCGGCACTGTCACATACAGTTCCAAGACCTGCCAGATAGGCCTGGCGTCCGGCAATCACGGCCTGGCGGAATGCATCGGCCATAGCAACGGGATCACCGGCCACGGCAATGGCGGTGTTCACCAGGCAGCAGTCTGCACCCATCTCCATAGCCTCGGCGGCATGGCTGGGAGCGCCTATACCTGCATCGACCACCACAGGAACGTTAGCCTGCTCTATTATGATCTGCAGGAAATCCTTTACGCGCAGTCCCTTGTTTGTGCCGATGGGTGCGGCAAGCGGCATCACGGTCGCTGCGCCGGCCTCCTCAAGATGCTTGCAGAGCGTGGGGTCAGCCTGACAGTACGGAAGTACCACGAATCCCATCTTGACAAGCTTCTCGGTTGCCTTGAGGGTCTCGACCGAGTCAGGCAGCAGATAACGGGGATCGGGGTGAATCTCCAGCTTGAGCCAGTTGGTGCCGAATGCCTCACGTGCCATCTGAGCTGCAAATACAGCCTCCTCGGCATTACGTACGCCCGATGTGTTGGGCAACAGCTGAATGTTACTGAACCGTGTGATATGAGTGAGCAGGTCATCCTCCCTGTCCTCGAGTTCCACACGTTTCATGGCTACGGTCACCATCTCCGTGCCCGATGCCTCAATGGCCTTTGACATGAGGTCGTTGTTGCTGAACTTGCCTGTTCCAAGAAAAAGACGCGAACTGAACTCGCGTCCTGCTATTATCAGTTTATCCATGTTGTACTATATCTATTATCTGTTTCATCTTAAGTTGGGGATTCTCATCACGCAGCACCGTTCCGCTGAGTGCGATACCGCTCACGCCGGTCTCCATTATAGTCGGTATATCCGATGCCTCTATACCGCCTATGGCAACCACAGGGATATCTATCCCATGCTCTTTCATTTGTCTGATGATGCCACGGTAACCCTCCAGCCCCAATATGGGTGCCAGGTTCTTCTTGGTGGTGGTGAAACGGAACGGTCCGCATCCTATGTAATTTGCCCCGGCCTCCCAGTGTGCCTTGACATCCTCAAACCTGTTGGCTGTGCCTCCTATTATGAACCTGTCACCCAGTATACGGCGGGCATCGGCTACGGGCATATCCTTAAGTCCCAGATGCACGCCGTCGGCCCCGAGTTCACGGACCAGTTCCACGCGGTCATCGATAATGAATGTGGCACCTGCCCTGCGGCACATCTCCATAGCCTCTATGGCCATGGGACGGACCTCCGAGTCCGATGCATCCTTGACCCTGAGCTGTATCCAACGGCATCCGCCCTCCAGCGCCACGCGTATGGAGTCCAGATAACCGAACCGCTCGTTATGGTGTGATATGAACTGTATCATCCGCCGCAGAATGCCTTGACAATCACGATATCAGAGCCCTCCATGACAGAGGTCTCGCTCCACTCCTCCCTGGGAACCAACATGTTGTTCACGGCCATAGCCACACCTTTTTCAGGCAGTCCCATCTCTGAGGCCAGTTCAAGCAGTGTCACCGCTCCGGTCTCAGTCTCCTTGTCATTGATCCTTATCTTCATAATCATGCATAAAAAAAGCTCCGGGCAACTGTAAACAGTCACTCGGAGCATATCACATACCGGTCTGTAACCGGTCTTATTCCACTATTGTTTCCTACGGCGGCATTACCCGCATCAGGTACATTGGGTATGATCTCAGCCTTTGTGTCCCGGACACATCAGCACCCCGAGTTCAATTTCGGCTGCAGAGTTACTCCATTTTTATGAACCCTAATGGGGCTGTCCGGATAAAAAGTGTTAATGGGTTACACCAAGGCCCAATATGTAACCTTTAGTTCAGTCTTACCAGTGAAGATATCACTACACCTGCACCGTGAGCCTGGGTCGCAAATACACGTGCCTTGGCCTTGTCCGGGCCATCGACATCGATATAAACCGTAAGTCTGGTTCCGTCCTGAAGGTAAGCAGTCATGACAAGAACGCCCAGAGCCTTGTCATATTTGGGTGCCGACAGGTCGGTAGTCATGCTGGAACGGTACTGGCTCAGAGCCGTCAGGTCTATGGGGACAAGAGTCTCCTGAACGGTCGAGAGCGAGCACTCGTAATAGCCGGTGTTACCGTTAGGCACATAAGCCACTCCGTCATGGAATTCATTCAGATCCTGCGGAAAATGTGGCGGGAGTTCCACCTCACTGTACGTACTTTCTACAAGGTCTGCACGACAAAGAATTGCGCTTCCTTCTTCAAACCAGCTTACGACTCCTCCCGTAATGAAATGGTTGTGACGGCAATCATAGTATGACCGCCCTTGGGTGGTAAGACGGGGAGTAGGACCAAAGTACGTAAGGACCGGTTCCTCAGTCAGTGAGGGTACGCCGTCTTCCATGACCACTTTATAGAAAGCAGCCTTATTGCCTCGGGTATAGCGGTCACTTCCGAACTGGAAATCAGGATCCTGGGCGGAGCTCCATCCCTCGGGAGCAAACTGCATCATACATTGCCATTCAGAGAGTTGGAAATAGAATTCATAGGTACCCTCCGGGAAGACATACTCGGTATATCCGGAAAGCTCCTGCTCTTTACGTAATTCGCATACCACAGTCACACCGTCCGGTATTGAAAACCAATCACATTCGCAAACCTTGTATACAGTTCCATTGGAATCCTTAATGGTAATCTTTGATCCCTCCGGAACAGTGACATTATAGATGCTGTAGTTTGCCCGCCAATCAAACTCACTGGTCTGCAAATTGGGTGTATACTCTGTTTCACCGACTATAAAGGATGCCCTGCTTAAGGGATATTCTATCTCCTCCTGGGTATATCCGTTGTTACGTGACACATACAGCTCATTATCAACAAGCATCAGGTCAACATCCTTGTCGGTAGCAGAGGTTCCCTCAATGGCAACCGCCTCGTTAACTCCCGGGAATATCACGGATGGACGTCCCTTCACCCTGCTTCCGTCCTGTGAAAAAGTGGGCAGGACTCCCATCATCGAGCCCGTATTCAAAATGAAATCGATGAAGAAACCGGAATTCAGCACATACGACACATCAAGGATGTTACCGCGGTCTTCCATACGGGCAAGTGAAGGATTATTATCCAGATAATAGATATCACGACCGATAAGTTCAATCACCCCCTGAACGTCATCCTGGGTATGAACAGTCCCCGGCCTGCATATGCTCGGATTAGTGACACCATGGTCCAACATGAACAGTGCTCCGTCTTCAAGTCGTACCATATAGTTCCTGTTATTATTATTCGGATTAACGAGAAGGCGGTTAATCGAGGTTTTCATGTTACCGTCGGGCAGTTCGTCATATCCGGGGTAGTCATAACAGCAGTTGCAGAGCAGGAGCCATTTGTCACTGATAGCGTATATGTACTCAATCGTAAGTCTCAGATTGGCTGTCAGTGAATCTCTTGTCTCTATGGTTTCATCCGTCTCATGGTCCTTGGACGTTGTGACCACCTCAACATCATATGATACCTCAACCATAGTACCGTCGTCCGACACCTTGTAAAGAGGTGACGCGTAGTTGAACTGCGACTGTCCCTGATTATCGCCTTCGCCCCTGGTCATGACTCTGGCACTGCCGGCTTCGGCAGCAAGGGCAAGGGTCGTGGCTCCCGAAAGGTCAACGTGACGGAAAGCTACACTCATGTCGTAGCCATTGCCACCATGATCAAAATGATCGTCATCTTCACATGAGAGACAAAGCAATGTTGCTGTAAGCAGCATGGATAGTATACCAATGCGTTTCATAATCCTTTTTTTAATGTTCAATGTGCCAAATATAGTCAATTATCTTATAATGTGAAAAAATATTAAAAGAAAAAGACCTTGCCCGTTTAAATATAGGCAAGGTCTTAATTATGAGTTATCTGGAACGGATCACTCCCACTCGATTGTGGCAGGCGGTTTTGACGAGATGTCATAGCATACGCGGTTCACGCCCTTGACCTTGTTTATGATCTCGTTGCTTATGTCATGCATGAACTTGTAGGGAAGCTCAGCCCAGTCAGCTGTCATGGCATCCACGCTTGTAACGGCGCGCAGTGCAACGGCATTGTCAAAGGTACGCTCATCGCCCATGACGCCTACGGTACGATCAGCCAGCAGGATTGCACCGGCCTGCCAAATCTTGTCATAAAGGCCCCACTCGCGCAGACCGTTTATGAATATGGCATCGGCCTCCTGGAGAACGGACACCTTATGAGGAGTAATCTCACCGATGATTCTCACTGCCAGACCGGGACCCGGGAAAGGATGACGGCCTATGAGGTTCTCGGTTATGCCCAGACGGCGGCCGATGGCACGGACCTCATCCTTGAAGAGCCACTTGAGAGGCTCGCAGAGCTTAAGGCCCATCTTCTCGGGCAGACCGCCAACGTTATGATGGCTCTTGATTGTCTTACCGGTTATGTTGAGGCTCTCAATACGGTCAGGATAGATGGTACCCTGGGCGAGCCACTTGGCATCGGTTATCTTTGAGGCCTCGGCATCGAACACCTCAATGAAATCACGGCCTATGATCTTACGTTTCTACTCGGGATCGGTCACACCCTCCAGGTCGGCAAAGAACTTGGCCGATGCATCCACGCCCTTGACATTCAGGCCCAGGCCCATGTAGTCACGCATCACATCGGTGAACTCGTTCTTGCGCAACAGACCGTGGTTGACGAATATACAGGTCAGGTTCTGTCCGATGGCCTTGTTGAGCAGTACGGCTGCAACGGTTGAGTCCACGCCGCCGCTCAGTCCCAGGATAACCCTGTCAGAGCCCAGCTGTGCCTTGAGTTCAGCAACGGTCTTCTCGATATATGAGTCCGATGTCCACTCCTTGCGGCTTCCGCAGATATTGATTACAAAGTTCTCAAGCAGCAGTCTGCCCTGGAGCGAATGCTCCACCTCGGGATGGAACTGAACGCCCCATACGCGCTTGTCAAGGTTCTGGAATGCAGCGAACTTTACGCTGTCGGTGCTTGCAGTCACCTTGTAACCCTCAGGTATGGCGGTGATGGAGTCACCATGACTCATCCAAACCTGTGAGCCCTTGTCAAAACCCTTGAACAGGGGGCAACCCTCCTCAATGTATCCCAGATTGGCTCTTCCGTATTCACGTGTACCGGCCTGCTCTACCTTGCCGCCGTATGTGTAACTGAGCAACTGAGCGCCGTAGCAAATACCCAGCACCGGATATTTACCGATGATACCTGAGAGGTCCGGACGGAACGCGTCATCGGCATAAACGCTCAGGGGTGAGCCGCTAAGTATGACGCCAATCACGTCAGGATCATCCTTAGGGAAACTGTTGTAAGGGAGGATTTCGCAGAACGTGTCAAGCTCTCTCACTCTACGGCCTATAAGCTGTGTGGTCTGTGAGCCGAAATCCAGAATAATGATCTTCTGCATAGATTGTTGACTTGATGGTATTTTGAGACTGCAAAATTACAAAAAATATGATTCTTTAAGGCATGATATAACTACCTAATATTGTCTCTTCACACTTTTTACACAAACGCGAACCAATTCCCAAAAACCGGGCCGGCCGGTTTGTTTGAAGTGGCTATTTTGCTTAACTTCGCGGCTGTCATGACCAAGAACAGCAACATAACAGTACCCAAACAGATCCTGCAGAGACGCTTCCTGCTGCGGTCCGTGCTCTTTGTGTCGCTGTTCTCCATGCTTTTCATGGCACTCTACCAGCCGTCACTGGCATTCTCAACCACATGGTTCGGATTCCACTCATGGAAACAGACCGGCGTGACCGCCCTATTCTACATAGTGGCCATATCCACCCTGGTCCTGAGCAAGGTCCTTCTGTCAAATTACAGTGAGGAACATGAGGTATCGGTACGCCGCCTGCTCATATGGCACATAGTGGAGTTCTTTGCCATAGCCGTAGAGTACTATTTCTTTACGGTCTATTTCAAGCTCGGGTCAGTTGAAATCCCGCAACTGCTGTTCCGCATACCCCTCTGCGTAGCTCTCATTCTGGCCATACCCTACACCATAATCTGGTTCTACGCCCAGTACAAGGCCAAGAAGGAGGAGCTGGAACTCTTCAAGGTTACCCACAAGCGTGAGATCATGGAGTCGACCGACCACCGTCTCATACAGCTGCGCGACAGTCAGGGCAAGCACAAGATGTCACTCAGTGAGGATTCCATATTCTACATTGAGTCACAGGATAATTACGTACAGATTTTTTACGACCTGGAAGGTAAGCTCTCCAGTTACCTGCTGCGTTGCAGCACCCAGAAGATTGAGGAGGACCTGGACGGAACCTCCATAGTCCGATGCCGCCGTTCGTTCCTGGTCAACACCGCCAAGATTGTACGTTACGGCAAGGAGCGCGGACATTTTACCGTCACGCTTGACCAGCCCTCGGGTAAGACCATCACCGTCACCCCCGCCTATTACCGCACAATACTTACAAAGCTTGACAGCAGTTCCCTCTAATCAGAACAGGCTGACCGAGAATCCGGCTATAGCCCAGAATCCGGGCTGCGGCACACAACCGTAGTCGTAGTAGCTCTTACCTGTCAGGTTGTTGGCTTCAACCCACACATTGTATCGGCCACCCTTGTACTGCAGTCTGGCATCGGTCACACCGTAGGGCTCGTAATCACGTACCTTACCGTCGGTATCGGTGAATGAGCCGGCACGGTCCTGATACCTGTAGCTCAGACCCAGTTCCATGTTCAGGGGCAGATTCAGATTGATGCCGGCCACTGCCTTGTGCTTGAGATACTCAAGAGTGGAACGGCTCTGGATATTAGGTACATCGACCTTTTCCTGACTGATGTAGTTGTATGACAGGTTTACCGACTTGAGCAGGCTCTGTCCGGGCAGGAGTGTCTCCAGACTGAAGGCCGTATTCAGTTCCGCACCCCAGGAGTTGACCTGCGTAAAGTTGACCGATTCCCAGTGACGCTGCTCCTCACTGGCCGTAAGGTCCATGATCCAGTCTATCATATCGCTGCATCGGTTGTAATAGACCGATGCCGATGCCTGCACACCGCGCAAGTCAGTGTATTTGAGGCCCAGGTCCACAGCCCTGAGTTCCTCGGGACGCAGGTGCTTATCGGCCTTGTAGCCACCCACGCTGTAGTAGAGCTCGGTCACTGACGGCAGACGCAGCGATGTGTTGTATGTGGCGAACAGTTTGAGGCTCTCACCCAGTCTTACGCTCATGTCCACGCCGGGGTAGAATCGCATGTCCATGCCGTTCCATGAGTTGCGTACGCCCACCACTCCGGCACTCAGCGAGAACCACCGTATGTTCAGGTTATGCTCCAGGATGAAACTTATATTGGTACGGTTCAGACCCAGAGTGTAGTCACGGTCTGTTCCTTTTATATGCTTGGGCTCGGTCAGGGGCTCTCCAAGGTTACCGCTTATAAGGTTCTCGTTCTTTATCTCGGCACCCAGTGCGGTGCGGCCCAGTTTCCAGTCGAACCAGCTGTTGAATCCCACACCGGCCACATCGGAGCGGTGGTAGTTGAAAGGAACGGGAGTCTCGCTGCCTCTTATAAGTTCAAAGCGGTCCTCGTTATGGTTCCACCATGCGCTCGGGTGTATGTGCACCCTGCCTATGGTGTTCTCGGCCTGCAGTGCGGTGTAGGTCTTGAGGGTATGCTCGAACTGCTCGTCATACTTGGATGAGTAGAAGGTGTTGCTGCCCCAGTCCTTTATGCTTGCACCGGCATGCCAGCTTATCCTGATATCGGCGTCATTATAGCCACCTTTGTAAAATAATTTCTTGTATTCAAGATCGGAGTTCAGGTTTCCGGCCTTGCTGCGGCTGTATCCGTCACTGCGACCGTAGTTGACCGAGAGCATGTTGTTCCAGCCCCCTGCAGCGGCACCCACGTTGGCACCCGCTGCGGCATAACCCCAGCTTCCGGCCTCGGCGTGAACCTGACCGCCTGTACGGACTGCCGTCTTGGTCACTATGTTGATGGCACCCATCAGCGACGACGAGCCGTAAGCCCTTCCGGCCGGTCCCTCCAGAACCTCAACGTGGTCTATATCGCTCATGTCCACAGGGAAATCAAACGAGTTGTGCCCGGTCTGAGGGTCACATATGTTAATACCGTCAAGCAGTATGGCAACCTGCTCAAAGTTACCGCCGCGCACGCCCACATCGGTCTGCGCACCCATAGGACCGCGTTGGCGCACATCGACGCCGACCGCAAACTTGACAATATCATTGATGGACTGCACAGCAAGCGAGCTGAGCTGCTCCTGTGTTATCACCCCTATTATTCTCGATGCCATAGGCAGAGGGGTCCTGATCCTTGACGCGGTGACCTCTATCTGAGAGGTGGCATACGCCACGGTATCGGATTCATAGATAATTGAGAATGTTTCTTCATCGGTAGGACTCTCCATGGCAGATCCGTTGAGCGGCATGATCATGGACAGAGCCGCAACGGAAACAAAAAAACTTTTCATCAGCGTTTTATCTTAGTATCATCTTTAAAAAGTATCATGAACAAAAGGGTTACAGCCAGCATATATACGGCGAACACGAACCATGCCGAACTCCAGTCGGGCGCATCGGCCAGGAACACATATCTGTCCATAACCTTTCCGGCACCCATCATACCCAGAGTGGCGCCCACTCCGTTCGACATCATCATGAACAGTCCCTGCGCGCTGGCCCGTATGCCCGGCTCCACGTTCTGCTCCACGAACAGCGAGCCCGCTATGTTGTAGAAGTCAAACGCTATGCCGTACAGTATGCAACTCAGTATAAGTAGCAGCACGCCCGGCATATCGGGAGTGCCCACACCGAACAGGCCGAACCTGAGAACCCAGGCCGTCATGGACATGAGCATGACCTTCTTTATCCCGAACCTCTTCATACAGAACGGCACCAGAAGGAAACAGAGGGTCTCCGATATCTGCGAAAGCGACAGCAGCGCGTTAGAATTTTTTACCGCAAAAGTGCCGGACAGGGCAGGGTCCGATGCAAACGAACCCAGGAACGTATTGGCATAACCGTTGGTTATCTGCAGCGCTGTTCCCATAAGGATGCAGAACCCAAAGAAGAGTGCCATCCGGGGCTGACGGAACAGAGCGAAAGCCCTGATTCCGAACGCCTCGGTCAGGGTGCGGCCGCGGCTGCCCAGAGTGGGACATGAAGGAAGTGTCAGTGCATATATGCAGAGCACCAGCGAGATTATTCCCGACAGGATAAGCTGCGTATAGGAATCCTGCATACTCACCCCGTTTATGCTTATGAAATTCACCGCAAGCATGCTGATTATGAAACCCACCGTTCCGAACAGGCGTATGGGAGGATACTCCTTGACCGGATCGCCTCCCGCACGGCCTATTATGCTGTATGACACCGAGTTGGTCAGGGCCACCGTTGGCATAAAGAACAGTACGCTCAGGAAATAGAGGGGATAGAGGGTGCCGAACGATACAGGCTGTGCGTTCATGCAGTAGAGTCCTGCCGAAAGCATGAAACCGCCTGCCAGCAGATGGCAGAGCGAGAGCAGGCGCTGAGCCTGGATGTAACGGTCAGCTACCATTCCCATGAGGGCCGGCATAAAGAGAGAGACCGCACCGTTGGCCGCAAAGAACCACTTGATCTGACTGCCAAGTCCGTTCTGTGCCAGGAACCTTCCTACCGATATGAGGTAGGCACCCCATACGGCATACTCAAGGAACACCAGCGCCACCAGTCTCATACGTGTGGCAAAACTTGTCTTAAACCCGTTTGCACCCATATCTGTAACCGTTTTCCGGGCGCAAAATTAACAAAACCGCACGTAAAGTGCCAAAATCGGGCAATTGTTCATAACTTATAATGTGAAATACCCTTAATAAATGCTCTATATATATTATCTTTGCGGCAATTATACACGCATTATACACGCGCGTGTAACTCCCAATGGGCAAAAGGACAGTATCTGACAATTTGCGTTCAATAGTCGTGGCGGCATTGCTTGCCCTCGTGACTATACCTTCTTTAGCGCAAATCCGTTCAAGGGCGGATAACCTGCTTCAGGTAGGTGACACCGTCGTCAAGCGTATCCTGCCCAAACCCGAATCCGACAGTCTGTACGTCGCCACTGACTACACCGAAATCCACTTCAAGCTCAACAAGGCTGACCTGGATATATCCTACATGGACAACGGTCTGTCGCTGCTCCATCTGGACCGCGTGATAGACTCGCTTGGCAGGGAGAACATATCGGCCATAGAAATCATATCACAGTCATCACCTGAGGGTAGCCTGGAACGTAACACCTGGTTGACCGAGCACCGTTCACAGGTCATGAAGTACTATATGGACCGCGTTTTCCCGGAGCTCGAGTCCAAAGTTGAGTTCAACAAGGTTATCGAGTCATGGGACAACCTGGAGCGATACGTCGCACAGGACCCCCGGCTCTCCGATGAGACCAAGTCCAAGATCTTTGAGATCATCGACTCCACCCAGTACAGCGTGGCCACCAAGAAAATCCTGCTCAAGACTTCACTCGGCAGTGACCCCAATGTGGGCGATGTCTATGCATACCTGACCAAGTACTACTATCCCGTGATACGTAATTCGGGTATCTACATCCTGCACATGGTGGAGCCGGAGCCGGAATTCAGCAAGGATCCCGAACGTCCGCATGTGGAAGAGAAGGCCATCACGCCGTCGGCCATCACCTATGAGCCCGAGAAACCGGTTGAACCCATACGCAAACGTCCCATCCTGGCCGTCAAGACCAACCTGGCCTATGACGCCTTCTTTACCAAGGAGATGGGATGGGCGCCCATCTACAACGTGGAGCTGGAGTACTACCCCTCGGAGAACGGACGCTGGACCTGGCTTGCCGAGTACGAGTTTCCGTGGCATGTGATTGACAGTAAGCACCAGTATCTCCAGATACTCAACCTCCAGTTTGAGGGACGCCGTTATTTCAGGAAGGCGTCACATCACTCCGGCCATTACCTCTCAGCTTACATCGGCGCCAACCTGTTCGACATCTGTTTTGACAGCAAGTTAGGTCACGGCTATCAGGGTGAGGGATTCGGCGGAGGCCTGGGTTACGGTTACGTGCTGCCTCTGGGCAAGAAACCCGACACCAAATGGAAACTCGAGTTCTTTGTAAAGGCCGGAGGTTACATGACCTACTATGACCCGTACGATGCAGGTTCTCCCTATTCGGGCAAGTACTACTACGACTGGTATGACGCCGCGAACCTGTTCATTAGACGTAACATGGTATTCCGATGGTTAGGTCCTACCGGAGCCGGAATATCACTCAGCTATGACCTGATCTCAAAGAAGGTCAAGAAATAAACGACCCATTCACTATCAAGACATAAATCATAAGACATGAAAAAAATCGCCACTGTAATTGCGTCCCTTCTCATATGCGTTTCACTGTTCGCCAAGAAGGATGAGATAATCAAGACCGGATGGAATTTCGGTCCGCTCCCCGTAGTGGGTTTTGACTCAGACCTGGGTTTCCAGTACGGTCTGTGCTGTGACATATTCAATTTCGGCGACGGCTCGTCATATCCCGAATACAAATTCAAGATCAACGTGGAGGCATCGACCTACACCAAGGGATCGAGCGTGCTGCGCACATACGGTGACTTCAAGAACGTCATACCCAAAGGCAAGCTGTTCTTTGATATCACCTACTTCAACTCTCCCAAGTTCGGATTCTACGGATACAACGGCTATGCCACCACCTTCAATCCGGATTCCATGAGAATCGACAACGTACCTACCGGCAATGACAAGCCCGGTTTCTACTATATGTCACGCAACCAGTTCCGCGCCCTGGTAAGCGCCCGCAGGACCATCGTGGGCAACCTGAGCGCCGCCATTGGTTTTGCGTACTACCACATAACGACCTCCAGCCTGAACCTCAAGGATTACAAGGGACAGGGCACCCTGTACGGCGACTATGTGAGCAACTATCTCATCTACCCCACTGAGAAGGACGGCGGCAACGTGACCCAGTTCAGGGCCGGTCTCATATATGACTCACGCAACCACGACAGCGACCCCACAAGCGGTCTGAACATCGAGGCATCGGTTGAGTTCGCACCCGATATGATTGACCGTAAGGGTTACAACAACCTGGGTCTCCATTTGAGTGCCTGCCAGTACATACCGCTCTATCAGGAGAAGTTGACTCTGGCCTACCGCGCCCTCATCCAGACCAAGCTCTGGGGTGAGATACCCTTCTACTTCACGAACAACATCAACAGCATGTTCTTCCGCAAGATGTACACCGAGGGTCTGGGCGGTAACGCATCGGTCAGAGGTCTTAACCGCAACGGCGTGCTGGCCGACGGATTCGGCATGCTGAACGTGGAGCTGCGCTGGCGCATCTATGACTTCAAGTTCATAAACCAGAACTGGCAGATAGCCACCAACCCCTTCTTTGATGCCGGAACCATACTGCAGCCTTACCGTATTGAGACTCAGAAAAGACATGACGGATTCTATGCCGGTGACGAGTTCAGGCCCCACTTCACCGCAGGTCTGGGATTCAAGCTGGTCATGAACCATAACATGGTGGTATCATTTGAGGCAGCCAAGCCCTTTGACAAGAATGACGGAACGGGTCTGTGGACCAACATAGGATTCAACTACCTGTTCTGATCATGTGGCATCACCGGCTTTCTGCTCCACTTGCCACCCTGCTCATGGCTATCATGCCATTGGCAGCCCTTGGTGCTGATGGAGAGATGTCGACAGCCAAGCAGGGATGGTCCGTGAACCCGGTACCCGCCATGGCCTATGACTCCGATTTCGGACTGATGGCTGGCGGATTCCTGGACATCAACTACTACGGCGGACTCTACCCCCGATACAGGCACCGCATCTGTCTGGAGGCTCTCACCTACTCCAAGCATGCCAGTTTCTTCATGCTCCATTATGACTCCAGGTATCTCATACCGGGACTGCGCACATCGGCCAAACTCTATTACGACAACAACCCGCTCTACTGTTTCTACGGATTCAACGGAGCGGTTCATGACTTTGACCGCAACCTGCACATAAACCGCAAGGACGGCATTGCCTACTACTGCTACGACCGCAAGTTCATGAACGGCCGTTTTGAGCTGGAGGGTTCCCTGACCAGCCATCTGGACTGGACCGCCAAACTCTCATACTGGCACTACTGGATAAGGGAACTCAACTGGGAGGGTTATGACCACAGCAATACCCTGATGCGCAAATACCGCACGCTGGGGCTTATAGCCGATGACGAGAAGGACGGCGGCAACCTGTTCGAGATACAGGCAGGACTCAAGTACGATACGCGTGACATTGAATCGGCCCCCACCCGCGGCATATACGCCGATCTCATTGCATCCTACGCCCCCGACCTCTGGAATACCGGCTATGACTTTGTCAAGCTGTCCGCCAGGTTCCGTCACTACCTTAGCCTGGGGTCCGAGCGTACCGTGCTGGCCTACAGCCTGGCCTATCAGGGCACCGTGGCCGGCAACCAGCCATTCTGGTCCCTGCCCTATATCATGCACTTCAAACCCTCCGACGGACTGGGAGGCGCCACCACCCTGCGAGGCATACTGTACAACCGTCTGACCGGCGACGACTACATGTGGACCAATATCGAACTGCGCAAACGAATACTTGACATGAACTTTCTGGGACGCAGGATATTCGGAGTCGTAACCCCGTTCTTTGATGCCGGAACCATTCTGCAGCCATTCAGGTTCGATGAGCAGGCACAGAAACTCTATGCCGCTGACAATGTGTCAGCAGTATCATATGACCGGTACCGTTCCACAATGTTAAAAAAGGCCCGTGAAATTCATATGAGTTGCGGAATAGGCGCCCAACTCATAATAGATTATAATTTCATCCCGTCAGTCACCATTGGCATACCTTTTGATAAAAGAGATGGTGACTACGGTCTATACATGACACTCGATTATATTTTTTGACGCTATATGACAAACAAGACTCCGGTCCTGCTGCTCACCGGTTATTTAGGCAGCGGAAAGACCACACTGGTCAACAAGATTCTCAGCAACAGCAAAGGCATTAAGTTCGCCGTCATTGTAAATGACATAGGTGAGGTTAACATCGACGCCAGCCTCATACAGCAGGGAGGCGTAGTAGGCATGAATGACGACAGCCTGGTTGCGCTGCAGAACGGATGCATATGCTGCACCCTCAAGATGGACCTTGTGGAGCAGCTCAGCCAGATCATGGCTACCGGACGTTTTGACTATATCGTGATTGAGGCCAGCGGCATATGCGAGCCCGGTCCCATAGCACAGACCATCTATTCCATCCCCAGCATGGAGGAGAAATACACCCGCCACGGCGTTCCAGTACTCGATTGCATAGTTACTGTGGTCGATGCCCTGCGCCTGCGTGACGAGTTCGGCTGCGGCGATGACCTCATGAAGAAGAACATCGGCGAGGAGGACCTGGAGAACCTGGTCATCCAGCAGATAGAGTTCTGCAACATTGTGCTCATAAACAAGGCATCGGAGGTTACAGCCGGAGAGATGGAGCGTATCCGCAAGATAGTACGTGCCCTCCAGCCCCGCGCCCGCATACTCGAGTGCGACTATGGTGACATAGAGCTTGAGAACATACTGAACACCGGATCATTCGATTTCGAGAAGGTAGCCACCAGCGCCACCTGGATCCAGGAGATTGAAAAACGTGGTGCCGAGCTCGAGCATCAGGATGATGATGACGATGATGATGATGACGAGCATGAGCATCACCACCATCACGACCACGATGATGACGACCATGACCATGACCATGACCACGAGCATGAGCACGAGGAGCATGAGCACCATCATCATGATCATGAGCACCACCATCACCACCATCACCACGAGGGCGGTGAGGTTGAGGAGTACGGCATCGGCACCTACGTATATTACGCCCGCCGTCCCATGGACCTGAACCGTTTTGACTGGTTCGTATCAAAAAAATGGCCCAAAGGTATCATACGTACCAAAGGTATGTGTTACTTTGCCGATGAGTTCGATGTTTGCTACCTCTTTGAGCAGGCAGGTAAGCAGATGACTCTCAAGAATGTAGGTCAGTGGTATGCCACCATGCCGGAGGACCAGCTGGCCAACATGCTGCGTCAGGATCCCGTGCTTGCATCGGACTGGGACAGCAAATACGGTGACCGCATGCAGAAACTGGTATTCATAGGCCAGAACCTTGATAAGGCCTACATTAAGGCAGAACTGGATAAGTGTTTAACTGATTAATTGAGAATTGAAAATTGAAAATTGAGAATTAATACGCAGGTGCGACTCATTTAATTCTCAATTCTCAATTCTAAATTCTCAATTCAATGGAATATTATGGAGGAACTTGAAAGGATCTTATCTGAGCATGGCATCAAGCCGACAGCTAACAGGCTGCTGGTCTTGAAGGCGTTGGCTGAGAGTCACCGCCCCCTCACCATGGCGGAGCTGGAGGATCAGATTGACACCATTGACAAGTCCGGCATATTCCGTACCCTCACCCTCTTTAAGGAGAACCATCTGCTGCATCAGATTGATGACGGCTGCGAGGGTGTGCGTTACGAGCTCTGCCATGCCCACGGTGAGATCGATGACGACCGCCACGTACATTTCCACTGCGAGGTGTGCCACCGTACCTTCTGTCTGGAGGACATTCCTGTTCCGGCAGTTGATTTGCCCGACGGTTTCCAGGCAGAGACCGTAAACTTTATGGTAAAAGGCATCTGCCCCGAGTGTGCCGGTAAAGGCAAGATAACCCACACCCATCACCACCACTAATGGAGAGGGTTCTGCTACATACATGCTGTGCGCCATGCAGCGGAGCCATCATTGAGTGGATGCTGCAGAACGGCTACACGCCCACCATCTACTACTGCAACCCCAACATATATCCGTATGAGGAGTACATGGTCCGCAAGGAGGAGTGCTCCCGATACGCCCTCAGCCTGGGTCTTGACATAATAGATGCTGATTATGACCACACCGCCTGGCAGTGCTGCATTGCAGGCAAGGAGAATGAGCCCGAGCGCGGAGCCCGCTGTCTGGAGTGCTTCAAGATGCGCCTTCTGAGCGCCGCCCGATATGCATCGCAGCACGGATTCAAGACCTTTACATCGACCCTTGATTCAAGCCGATGGAAACGCCACGACCAGATAGTTGAGGCCGGCCAGTGGGCTGCAGCACAGTTCCCCGGGCTGACCTTCTGGGACCGCAACTGGCGCCAGGGAGGCCTGCAGGAGCGCCGCTCACAGATAATAAAGGAACAGGATTTCTACAACCAGCGCTACTGCGGCTGCGAGTTCAGTATGCAGGCCATGCATGATGACAAGCTGCAGACCCGCCAACGCATAAGACGCCTCATCTCAGTAATGAGTCCTGAGCAGAAAGCTGCTCAGTCAGCCGCCGTATGGCAGCGTCTGGAGCAAAATGAGGCTTTTATCAACGCAACAGATATACTGGCATACTGGTCCATGGATGATGAGGTACAGACGCCTCAGTTCATAGATAAATGGACCGCCGCCGGCAAACGGTTCTACCTACCCTCAATTCAGGGTGATGACCTTATCGTAAAACGCTATGAGGGCGCCCTCAAACCGGGAGAGCAGTTCGGCATTCCGGAACCCGACGGTGAGCAGGTATCGGACATGAGCCCCATAACGCTGATACTGGTTCCGGGCCGTGCATTCGATGCCCAGGGCAACCGCATGGGACGAGGACGCGGATTCTATGACCGCCTGCTGCCACAGCTGCCTCACGCCCTCAAGGCCGGCGTCTGCTTTGACTGCCAGAAACTGCCGTCGGTTCCCACCGATGAGAATGACATTAAAATGAATTTTGTAATATGATACTCTGGTACTCAGGATGCGGCAACAGCCGTTTTGTGGCAGATACCCTTTCTAAGGAACTCGGTGATGACAACATGATATTCATCCCCGAGGCCGCCCGCCAGGGAACGGCTTTGGAATTCGGCCCCGATGAGGCACTGGGAATAGTCTTTCCCGTGTATTCATGGTCAGTACCCAAACTGGTATCGGAGTTCCTGCGCACATTCAGCATCAAAGGCAAACCATCCTATATATTCGCAGCCTGCACCTGCGGCGACCAGACAGGTCTCACCTATGAGCACCTCAAGAAAGACCTCCACAAGCAGGGCCTCACGCTTGATGCATTCTTCTCTTTCCAGATGCCCGAGACCTACATAAACCTGCCCGGTTTCAGTCTGGACACCCCGGAGAACGCCAAGCGCAAGATTGACGGCACCAAAGAGAGCCTCAGTGAGGTCATCGGCCTTATTAAGCAGCGTGCGCAGGGTAATTATGACAAGTTGCGCGGCAGCAAGACATTCCTCAAATCCAATATCTTAAAGCCCCTGTTCTACGGCCTTCTCATAACCGATCGCAAGTTCACGGTATCGGACGCCTGCATCAGTTGCGGAATCTGTGCCGGGAACTGCCCTCTTCAGAACATCACTATAGAGAATGGCCGCCCCCACTGGAACGGCCATTGCACCAATTGCATGAGCTGCTACCACCGCTGCCCCAAGAACGCCATCAACTTTGGCAAATCCACCCAGGGCAAGGGTCAGTATCACTTTTGACTCACTCAGCAGGCTTTTCCTCGACGCTGAGGCGGAAGTTGACGGGGATGGTGTACTTTACCCTTACTGGCTTTCCTTTCTGCGTTCCGGGTTTCCAGGCCGGCATGGCGTTCACAACCCTCAGGGCCTCGGCATCCAACAGGGGATCAACGCTCTTGACCACCTCACCTTCTACTATGGAACCGTCCTTGTTGACAATGAAAGTTACAAGTACACGTCCCTGAATGTTTTTCTCACGACACTCTTTGGGATATCTGATGTTCCTACTCAGATACTGCAGCAGACCGGCAGTACCGCCCGGGAATTCAGGCTGATCTTCAACTACCATGAATGTCTCGTCATCCAGATTGTATTTAATATTATCGGTTGCAATCTCCTGGCCATCAGCAGTCATCTCCACCCCTAATCTTACATTGGCATCACGATAGATCGCATCATCATCGGCCTGTTGACCGTCAGTCGGTTTCTTACCGATCTCCTTACCGTTAATTGTAACGGTTCCATCCTTACTTACTCCTATTCCCGGCATCTGGCTGTTGTCGGTTTCCTCAGCCTTTACGCTCGATGAGAGGAGAATTGTGAATGCCACTACGGGCAGGATGAGTAACGCTCTGAGGCGTTCCCACGGACTTGAATAACTCTTTTTAAGCATAACAATACGTTTTTTGGTGAAACAATCTGCGAAACTGTTTACAGTTACCGCAAAGCGCCCTTGGAGCGCAGAACGCAGCAAACAAATCTGATATCTCTTTACATCCACACCCATACCGAGCACGGCGGCATCGGCCTCGAATTCATGCACCTCAATAAGGCTGTGCTTGAGCATCCACGCGGCAGGGTTGAACCACTGCAGGGCGCAGAATACCTGGGCAATTATCATATCGGCCGTATGATGGAGGTGGATATGGGCAAGTTCATGGGTGATTATTACATCTCCGCTGTTCTCATAGTCGCGGCGTGACATGACAATGGTGTTACGCCAGCTGAAAGGAGAGTAGCTGCGATCAGTTATGACCAGACGCGACCCGTCCTCAAGAGTACAGCCACGAGAGCGACAGATCATCTCGGACCGGATGATTCCTATTATGACTCTGATAAGGCATATGACGACACCGGTCATATAGATTATCCAGAGCCAATCCGTAAGTCCCAGATGAGTCTGAAGCTCAGGTTGACTGATTTGGGCCGATGGGCCCGTTGCAAACAGGGAAAATTCATCTAATATGATATTCACCACACCTGTCTGCTCAGCTTCACGCATATCAAAATGTACAAGCGGGAGCAGAGCGGCAAGCGCGAGCGATGTGAGCAGCACAAAACGGTTGAACCTATGGTCCGCACTGTTGCTGAGCACAAGACGGTAGATTGCCACCATCATGGCCAGCGAGATGGTTGAGATAATTAGGTAAATCATGACTCTGAGGTTTCAAGTTCGTTCAACATACTTATGAGTTCACGTACATCGGAATCGGTAAGACCTGATTCCTGGATAAAGGTGTTTACCATTGAGCGGGCGGAGCCGTCAAAAAGACGCTCCTTGAGATCGGTCAGCGTCCATCGGGTGTACTCCCCTTTCTCTACCAACGGATAGTATATGTGTTTACGTCCCTCTTCCTGATAAGATATGAATTCTTTTTTCTCAAGAATACGCAGGAACGTAAGTATTGTATTATAGGCCGGCTTGGGCTCAGGCAGGAAACCCACAACGTCATCGACGCTGCAATGACGGTGCTCCCAGAGCACGCTCATAACCATCTGTTCCTTATCAGTCAATGCTTTCATATATCAACTAATGTTTTAGTTGTCACAACAAAGAAAGCCCCTGAAAATCCGGAAAACAAGTAAATTCCGCATAAATATCAAAAACATGCAGGACTTTAACCTAAATATTTAGTTGTTAACACAGAGGGGCACAAAGGGGACGGTTGACTTTCCCCTTCGGGCCGTCGAGCTAAACCTTCTATCTGTGCCCCGGAGAACGGACTCGATTAGGGGAACTGAGACGGCGTCCTTGATGAGAACGGTCTTGTCTTTATCGAGCAGATACAAAGATGGGATGGCGGTAAGGTTGTAGGTGCCCTCGGTACGCATCACGCACTCGCGGTCGTAGCCGTTTATCCACTCCCGCGGCATCTCGCTGCGATAATTCAGCCACTCGTCCAGATCCTGGTCGGGATAAATGGCAAGCACCTTGAGGCGGCCCGATGAAACAGCCTTCATAAGAATCTCGGAATCGCATATACCCTCCCTCACCGTACGGCACATCTCGCACCCCGGGTTATTGATGAACACAAGCGTATACTCCGCCTTAATCCCGTAAAGCGTACCCTCAAATCCATCGGCAAGCGTATAACGTATATTGTTGGCCTTATGCCCAAGGCGGTTCTGCGAGAGAATGTCCAGCCGGTTAAGGCAGCGCTCACGGGTAGCCTCATCGGTAAACGGGCTGGCAATACGAACACGCAGCACCGGCATGTAAAGCTCATCGTCACGCAGAGGCGAGTTGGGATCGGCCAACACCTCACGTGCCGCCATCACAAACATACCGAACGTATTTTCCGAGGCCGATGCCCGACCCATTACCTTCTCAATGCACTCAGCACCCACTTCACGCGGAACGCGCTCCAACACCGTAGCCCAATCGGCAAACAGACTCAAGAAAAACGCGCTGTCGGTAACCGCAGCTTGAGCGGTATCGGTATAATCAAAATCCCGCCACCAGTTGCGCGCATAGAAATCATCAATCTGCTCCTGTCCGGAAAGCATTGCCGGAGCCTGAGGCACCTTGTAATACTCAGTGGCCCGCATATCGGCCACTACAGCCGTGCGCCCTCTGCCATTCCTGCATTCGCATAGGAAAAGCAAGACTGCCAACAATCCTGTCAGAATCCTATATTTCACCCAACCACCGGACATGATTCAACATCAAAATGATTTCTTATAAACCAAAAGAAGCCACTGCTTGAATAACGGGTCCTGTATTTCAACACTCTTGCCATTAGTCTCAATCAGGTCTCGTTTCTTTAGTGTTTCTTTTAAGATACGTATGTTGGCACTGGTACCAAGTCTGTAACGGTTTAGAGTTTCAACCGATGAAAGATTCCTTACTCCTTCGGCAACCGCCTGCAGAAAACTCCTCTGTTTCTCCGTCAATGAGTCCATCATATTGACAAACTGCAGACTCACGGAATCAAGCATAGCCTGAAAAGATTCATCAACCGTCTGAACGGTACAAATTGACTCAGTACGCAGCCATGAGTATTGGGCAAGCTGCTGTACATAATAAGAATGATTCTCAACTTTATCGGCCAGATATGATGCTGTATCATCAGATATATGCTTCCCGGTATCATTGAAACGGGATACTATATATTTAACCCAATCCCCATTTGATATCTTAGGCAGGAACATAAGGTCTCCGAATTTGTAGAACGGACTGTTATACTCACCAAAGATATTCAGCATCATATGTTTCTTGCTGCCATAAAGAATGTAAGCAACATCCTTCTGTTCCTGCCAATGATTCCTGAGAATTTTCTGGAATTTGTCCGTATCACGAAACTCGCCTATCTGCTGAAATTCATCTATACAGACAATTATTTTCTTTTTACGCTTTATGGCTATTTGCTGCGGCAGATCCAGTATATCCTCTCCTATCGGTGTATTACGCATGTCTATACCAAAAGAGAGTTCGTATTGTCCGGCAGGATCAACAATGGACAGTTTAGGAATAAGATGTGATATGAAATCCTTTGCATTTGACAATAGGGTTTCGGCCGATGTCGACACATCCTCTATCACGCGTTTGGCAAAGAGCTCGTAAAAATCCTGCATCGTTTCACATTTGAATGCGTTCATTTTGACGAACAACAGCCCGTTATCTCTTTTTGATACGGTCTCTACCGCTTTGTTAACCAACGATGATTTACCCCATCTGCGCGGTGATATTATTGCGGTATTTGTCAGAGACTGCATGTTTCCGACAAGTTTCCTGGTCTCTTCAATGCGGTCGGTGAAATCATTCTCGGCCACAATCTTACCATATGTGAACGGTATCTGCATAATAGTGTCGTCTTGTTTCATGGCAAATGTAATAAAATTATTTCAAATAAATTTATTTCAAATAGATTTATTAGTTTTGACACAAAGGGGAAGGTTTAGCTCGACGAAGTCACTGTCCCCTTTGTGACATCTTATGGTTCGGTGTAGGAGACGCAGCGGACAGACAACGCACGACACTTGTCATATGTGCCGCCACTACTCCGATAGCCACCAGCGTCGCTGCTCCTTCTGTTTGCCCAAAGTCCGGAGAAATCCTTGATATCCGTATAGAATTGGACAGAACTACTCCATATTCCATTAAAGTATGAACCCTGACAAGGATAGTATATCACGGCTCCGTTGGGTAACGTTTTACTGAGTACCATGTTTACCGTAGAACTCACCGTTCCTGACGGTGTACCCATACAGTTGTCGGGAGGCAGTCTCCAACCAGGCGGGCAGGGGTCAAATATACTCTTTGACGTCAGATAATCAGCACCCAGTTTGGTATCATACCAGTTGGTCGCGTTGTTGTAGATACGTCCTTCAGAATCAGCGTCACTCTTGCTCCAACTACCGCCTATGGTGATGTGCATCTCCGGATGATATACTGAATAACGCACGTAATCATCGGTCACTCCCGCTTCTTCAAGTAGGGCATTGGTCCTGTACGGTATCCATTTCTCGTCATTATAACGGTTGTAGATGATTACGCCGTTGGCTACTGCATTCCAGTTCTTTGATGAATACGGGAACGGATCCTTTCTTCCATACTGATAATAGAGTGAGCCCGGTCCATGATGCTCCGTAACCGATGTTGCACCCAGATTGCGGTCCATCATGAACTCATCCTTAAGAGCTCCGTTAGGACTTTTCCATATATCACCTCTATAGCGGTGTACCTGACCGCCCACAACATCATAAGCGTAACGGGCCTCGTAACCGCTGGCATCACTCTCCGGGGTAAGCAGACTCAGCGTTGCATCCGGATTGTAATCAGTTACCCAGAAATGCCAGCTCCACAGGAACACATCATCCAGCAGCGTCTGTCCCGCATCCGTGAAACGGTGAACGCCCAGCACAAAATTGCCTGCCAGTCCTGCAGGGATGGCGAACTCAAAATAATCAGTATAGTCTGTTCCGGTACGTTTTATCCACTTGAAGTTGACATCCTCGACAAGTTCTACCGTACTGCGGATAATCTCCATCTGCCACCCGAAACAGCCCGGTTCAAGAGCGTTGTTGTTCACCTTCTCATAGCCATCGGTTATGTTCCAGAAATCATGTACGCGCCTTACTGGTACACGGACCGATTTCCATACCCCTTCCAACGACGGAGGCTGCACCATATATGAATTGGCAAGCGGCGTAGCGGTAAAGTCCTGCATGTGGAGATTCTCCACACGGGCATCGGTCCTACAGTCTCCGGCACTTGTCAGGTTTATGGTATAAGAGTACCTGTAACCCGGAAGCAGATTGAAGTCCTGCACCAGATCAGCGCCCAGATAGAAACGGTATGCCACTTCCCTTGACTCCGAATCCCTACCCAATATGAGCAGGTATGTAGAATTGGGTAGTGCCAGAAGCGGTTTGTCAGCCGGTACAGCGTTGGTTACCGTTCCGCGTTTGTTGGCCGGCACATAGAAAGTGAATTTACGGCTGTCAGAGGTTCCGGTACCATCGGCCCAGTCTGTCGCAGGATAGATGTACGGTTCAACATTCTGTTCAGTCGGATAGATGTCAGGGAGCGTGTAATCCGTGTAATAGTACAGTTTCTGAACGCCTGTGCAGATTGAAACCGAGTTGACGGTCACGGGATTGGCGGTAGATCCGGTCTGATTGTTGACAGTAACGTCCACCCTGACCGCATTGCGCACCAGCGACACGCTGATAGGCGCCATACCGTCTGTTATTGTAGCAGTGGTCTTGCCGTTCATAATGATGTTCCAGCCCGATGTCCATCCGCCGTTGGCACTCGTATCGTCAATTACCGTCTTGCCCACATTCACTGCATCGGCCAGAGTGCGGCATCGGACCAGTTCGGCAGTCTTGTCACCGGTATTTGCCACCAGCAATATTGTATTGGCCGATGTCGACGTAAGCAGTCTGATATCGGTAGAGGGCGTATAATCGGGATAGTACCACGCCTTGAGCATTTTGGCGTTGCCGTCGGTTCCGTCAAACTGAAGCACCCAAAGGTCCCTTATCTGGGTACTCTCCTGGGTAGACGGGTCAATATAACCGGCTTTGGTTGACGGAGCCGTTGACTGCATCGGCTTGACCGAGATATCCAGACGCACGCTCGTCTCAAGCCCTGCGACAGTCAGGTCTGTCTCAAGCCTGTCGCTGCAACCAGTCAGTATAAGCAGCAAAGCGATTATGTATCCTGCGTATCTCATTCCACAATATTATCAGTTACACAACGTACCGGAAAAGCCAGTGTATTGGTTCCGCTGCATCCGGCCGCCTTAAGGCTTGCATAAGCAGCCATATTGGAATAATAGAGGGCGCAATTCTGCTGACCGGGCCATGCCACATACTCTTCGGGACCATTAAATCCTCCAATCATTCCCGCTCCGGGTATGATGGCTGTAACCTTGTCAGACAGGACTATATCTTTGGTTACCGATGAGCCGACACTGGCATTCACCACATTCGATGAAGGTACTATCCATCCCGGCGGACACGGGTCAAATATACTCTTAATACTTGCCTTGGTAGCCTTCAAGTCACCCCAATAGTAACCAAAACTGTATTTGAGGTCATTCTGCCACAAAACACTGGAAGATATGCTCCAGCCCAACTTGGTAGTGGGATGATTGACCGTATACGGTACATTATCCGCAAGCCCCGTCGTCGTAACGTTTATTCTGGTCGGGGTATAACCCTCAAGCACATTATATACAGGATGAGCCTGCGTACCGGTCCCGCCTAACGGAGTCAGCGGATCCTTGCGTCCGTGTTGGTAATAAACGTGCCCCTTCTTGGCAGTCTTGCTATAAGGAGCTACAGCTATATTACCCAGGTTACGGTCCATGATAAAGCTGTTACGGAACCGTCCGGTTTTCCAGGCGGTATAGTTGTAGCGGTGAACCTCACCGTTTATTACCGGATATGAGAACTGCTGTTCGTTGCCGCTGCCATCCACATTGGGAATGTAATTGATTGCGTCATTCGGGTTGTAGTCGGTAACCCACATCTGCCAGCTCCACATGCATACATCACTCACCTCGGTCTGTCCGGCATCCAGGAAACGGCGCACACAGATAACGAAATTACCCTCGCCTGCACCCTCCTTCATGGCAAACTCAAAGTAATCACGATAGTCGGAGCCGGTCTGCTTTACCCACTTGAAATTCACATCCTCCTCAAGCTGGAACTCGCTCCATAGTATATCCGCCTTCCAGCCGTTGCAACCGGGCAGCAGGGCGTTGTCCGCATCAGGGAAATAGCCGAATCCGGGGTTCCAAAAATCAAACACACGCGATACCGGAATGCGGAAGTTCTTCCAGGCGCCCGTAGCCTTGGGCAGATTGATAATGTATGAATTGGCCCTCTCTGATTGGCAGTAGTCCACCTGTATATCCTCGGCCACACGGCCATCGGCATCAGGGTCCGACGGGTCATTGATGGTGAGTGAGTAGGTATATTTGCCACCTGGTAGCAGGTCGCAGTCATCGGCACTGGTACCAAGCGGAATGCGGTATTCTACGGCACGCTCTGTCGATGATGCATCGGTGTAAGTACCCAGCACACGCAGGTACGATGCTCCGGCCGGAGCGTAATGCGAGCGCGTGGTAGGATTGGAAACTGTAGGCACACTGCCGCACTTGTTTACCGGCAGATAGAATGTGAAACGGCGGGTCTTGGCATCGACCTCGGTGCCATCGGTCCACTCCATGTCGGTGTAGTCAATACGGTCCTTGCTGACTGCGGCCGGGAATCTGGCGGGCAGGTCGTAACTGGTGTAGAAAAACAGCTTGTTGGGAACCGAGCAGATGGTTACCGATGTGATGTTTATATCCGGAGCGCTGTTCTCAAGGGTATTGTTGATGATGGTGACGTTGGCCTTGCAGATGCAACGCTTCAGGTTGAATGTGACCAAAGTACCTGACTCCGAAACCACCATATCCCTGTAAGCGCTCATTATGGGGCAGCGCTTGCCTGCAACCAGACGGGTGGCATCGGCCTCATCGGCTATGGGCTTGAAAGCGTCCATGAACTCGCCCAGGTTGTCGCAGTCGGCAAAAGCCAGGTTGGAATCAAATGTGTTGGCTATCAGGATGATCCTGTTTACGACCGATGAAGCAATGAGTTTCAGGACCTCATCGGGGTCATAATCCTCAATGTAACGGGCCTCACGCAATGCCGCATCGGCCGATGCGCCTCCAAACTGCAGCACCCAGAGGTTGTGGATTGAGACATCCTCGCCTGTGGCTTCATCGGCCACGTATGTTCCTTTGGTCACAGGAGTGAAACTTATCTCCGGCTCAACCGTGAGATAGAGACGGACATAAGCCTCACCCTGCACCAGCGAAATATCAATACGGTCACTGCATGCCGTTACAAACAGCATCACCAGGACCAGTATCGTATTCAGCATCCTCCTCATAATCTCATCATATCGTTGCGGTTCCACCATCCTGTTCTATCCAGTCGCCGGCAGTGGTTACAGTGAAAGTATCCGTTACCGGCGCACCTATCACAGCATCCTGGGCGGCATATTCGTTCCAAGGCTCGGCGTTCACGTTAAGCGTAACGAATGCCGAGTTTATTACAAGCGTGTAGGTATATGAATACTGCGGCTTGAGCTCATGATAGAACGGCACAGATACCTTGCTGTCATCGGCCATCGTCAGGAGCAGACGCGGTATGGAATATACGTAATGGTACTCTTCGTCACGCTTCACGTAGTTCAGGGCAAAGAGATGATAATCAGTGACTATCGTGGTAGCAGCCTCACCGTTTATAAGGTCAAGAACGGGATTGGCATCAGAGTACAGGACCTCTCCCACAGCATCCACAATCATATCCTCAATGCTGTCCGTAGCCAGGTTGAACTTGGCATCCTGATAGAAATCCATTATCTCAATCTTCTTTATGTGGACCGATGCCAGATCCTCGCCGCACTGCATCTTGACTGTAACCTTAGCCCTGCGGTCAGTCAGTTTGTTGTCCTCCGGGAACTGATAGACATACTTACGGTTCATATGGTTACCGTTAACCGTAACCTGGACCGGCTTGCTTATATAGAGTCCGTCACCGCTGCGGGTCAGGTTGTAGCCCCACTTCTCAGGGGTTGGCGGATCGGCTACGGCAAGCACATGCCAGTTAGGGGCAATGGCGGGTGATACTACCGTCAGCTGGAACGCATTATTGCCGCTTGTCGTATTGGCGCGCAGTCCGTATCGGCTGTCATCAGCCATCCATACGCCCGATGCATCCACCTGACACGGGGTCATCCAGGCCTTTGCATCTTTCTGACGGTAACTGCCATTGAAGCCCGTATAGAGCAATGAGTTCCTGTTCAGCAGAAGCGCACGGTAAGTCACATCACCCGGTGATCCCGACTTGGTGCCCATCATTATGCTGAACTCCACCTGTCCGTCATCCTGCAGTATCTCCCTACCCTCACGGCTGCAACCCACCGTGAAGGCCCACATCACTGACAGCATTATGGACAGGCTCCTTTTCATGACATTTACGGTTCGGTGTAGGAGACGCAGCGGACGGGACGAGGCAAGTTGGCATTACCGCCTCCATCTATCGCTTGTGGAGAATAAACAGTTCCTTGCGCATTCTGGTTAGACCACAGTGGAATACCGTTTTGATATACATAAGTATTGGAGGGACCACCATTTGCCCAATCTCCGGAATAGGGCAGATATATCACAGCACCGTTAGGAAGGGTCCTGACACTAATATTGTTGACAGCCTGGGTTACTGTTCCGGCAGGGTTTGTCATACTGATCCTGGGAGCGACTCTCCATCCGGCCGGACAAGGATCGAATATACTCTTGGCGTTGAGGTTGGGCGTATTGCCGGTTGTCAGTTTTGGATCATACCAGTTTGCAGCATTACAGTATTTGAGTGACGAATAATCACCAACATCTCCCCATGACCAATCTCCAGGCACAAGCAGATACGTATCAGGATGATATATGGAATATCTGACCAAATCATTCTGACTGTTGGCAGACTCCAACTGTGCCTTTGTCTTGAATGGAAATTCCAAGGCGTCATTGTAGCGGTTATAAACAGTAACACCTTTGGTGGGGGCCCCATTCATACTTGAAGCATACATAAAAGGATCTTTGCGTCCAAGCTGATAATACAGAGTGCCCGGGCCATGACGTTCGGTCTGGGACAGTGCGCCCAAATTGCGGTCCATCATATACCGTCCTTCAAGTGCGCCTCCTGTCTTCCATATATTGCCGGAGAATCTGTTTACATCGCCCTTCAAAACACCGTATACCCAGCGCGTATCATTGCCGTTGGCATCCAGTTCAGGGGTGAGCAACGGCAAGACAATATCCGGATCATAATCAGTTACCCACATGTGCCAGCTCCACAGGAACACATCATCCAGCAGAGTGCGGCCTACATCAGTATAACGGTGCACTCCCAATATGATATTGCCCTCTACTCCTTCTGTAATTGCAAACTCAAAGTAGTCCCTGTAATCGGCACCCTCACGCTTTATCCACTTGAAGTTGACATCCTCAATCAGTTCAACCGAACTGCGTATTATCTCGGCTTTCCACCCGTACGAGCCTTCACTCAGCGCATTGGCAGGAACATGCTCATAACCGTCGGTTGCGTTCCAGAAGTCATTTATACGCTTAACCGGAATTCGGACCGATTTCCAGACGCCCTTTACGCTTGGCGGATGAATCATATATGAGTTTGCCAGCGGAGCCTGGGTGAAATCCTGCATAGCGAGATTCTCTGCACGGCTGTCAGTAGCAAAATCACCTGCACTGCTTATTGTAAACTCATAAGAGTAGTCAGTATTAGGCAAAAGATTGCAGTCACGGGTAAGGTCTGCGCCCAAAGCGAACTTGTACGTAACCCTGTTTCCCTGGGAATCCGTGCCCCATATCTGCAGATAGGTTATGCCATCAGGTGCAAAAAACAGTTTATGCTTGGGGTCATCAGATGCAGCCATTCCCCTCTTGTTGGCCGGACAGTAGAAAGTAAAGCGGCGGGCCGTACCGTCGGCTAAAGCGTCATCCCAAGCCGTTGCCGGATAGGCTAACGGTTTTGCTGCATAAACGGCAGGATAGATTTCCGGAAGTGTATAATCAGTATAATAGTTCATATATATCACACCCGAGTATAAACCTACCGAGTCAATCGTAATAGGGTTCTCAGTTTCGCCGGTAGTGTTGGAAATCTTTACATCCATACGTACTGCATTACGCATTAAAGGCACATCAAGCGACAGAGACGCTCCGCTTACCACAGTCTGGACATGGCCGTTCATCAGCATGTTGTAACAGTCTCCGTAGTACTCTCCAGCTGCCTGTGTATCATGCAATACAGCGAACTTGAGATTCTTTACATCATCCAGGGTCTGGCATTTACTGAACTCTATTGACTGATTATTTGTATTGGCTACAAAAAGCAGATAGTTCTCAACATCCGATGTAAGCAGTTTGACCTTGGTTCCCGGCATAAAGTTGGGATAGTATTTTGCCAGCAATAGTCTTGAATTATCGGCTGTGCCGTCAAACTGCATCACCCACAGATTCTGGACATCAGTAAGCTCAAAGAGACTAACTGCAGCCGATGCCTTGGTCTCTGAGCCAGACTGAACTGTACTGAAGTTCAGGCAGACTTCAATCTCACGCTGGACATCCTGCATGAAAGCCGTATCCGTACAGGCGCACAGGGCAAGCAGCAATGAACATATGTATAAACCTATCCTCTTCATTCCTAAATCAATCAAAAGGTTTATCAGTTACACATCTGACGAATTTTCCAAGCAATTTGGAAGGCAACTCATACGAACCATGATAATATGTGGCATCAGCACACCAGAATTGAGTAAATGCAGGATATACCCATTCTAATCCAAATCTTGGATACGTATTAGAATCACGTGTCACTCCTGATGAACTACGTACATATACATTGGGTGCCAATTGGGCTTTACGTCCGTTACTTCCATCTTCAACCCATGACAGGGATGCAAAAGCATCCTTTGTGGGTACTCTCCATCCGGGAGGGCATGGATCAAATACTCCCTTGTTTATTGCTGACTTGTTACGCGGATCGCCCCACATTAGACCTGCAGCCGTATATACAGCACTGTTACGCCACTCGCCACTCCATTCATAACCTTCCCAGAAGGTAGTGGGATTATAAATAACGTAAAGATTCCTGTCCCTTATAGCAGTGTCATTGGGATTACCTCTGGCAAAAAGGACATTAGAAGGACCGTAATAAACTGTTTGTCCCGGAGCCGCATGAGGATCTTTGCGGCCATACCAATAGAGCAGAAAACCTTTAGCCTTATAGCTACGATACGCCGTCGAGAGAGCTCCCAAATTTCGGTCCATCACGAAGCACCCGTCATACTTGGCGCCTTCTTTCCACCCAGCTGTGTTATACCGATGAACATCGCCTCCCGGTACAGAATACTCAAAATGAGTTTCGTTACCGTCTATGTCATATTCCGGTGTATAGTGGAAAGCCACATCCGGGTTATAATCAGTCACCCACATCTGCCAACTCCATATAAACTCATCTGTAAGTTGCGTCCTTCCAGCATCTGTATATCTGCGTATTCCTATTACGATGGAGCCGTGTTCAACGCCATAGGGAAGAGAGAATTCAAAATAATCGCGGTAATCGGTGCCCTCATCTTTTATCCACTTGAAATTGGTGTCATATGTAATGGGCTGCTCGCTCCATATCACCTCAACCTTCCAGCCGTAGCCTCCCGGCATCAACGCATTGGCGGCATCCTTGTAATAACCTTCAAAAGTGTTCCAGAAATCATAGCATTTGGCCACGGGAATGCGGTAGTTTTTCCATGTACCCTCAACATTTGAAGGATGTATCATATATGTATTGGCATGCTCCTGGGAACAGTAATCAACCAACGCCTGCTCCACCTGACGGCTGTCAGTCTGGGTATCGGCTATATCATCAATCGTTATGTTGTAGTTGTACTTACTGTTGGGCAAAAGATTATAATCAGTATCATTGTCTCCCAGCATGATATTGTATTCTACAGGGCGTTTGATTGACGGATCGACAGGATCATCATATGTGCCTCTTATGCAGATATATGTAGCACCGTCAGGCGCATATGCATTACGCTGAAGGGGATTGCCGGGAACTGCCGCAGTTCCGCTCTTGTTTACCGGCAGATAGAAGGTAAAACTGCGCTGTTCATCATTGCCTCCCGGGGTTCCATCTGTCCAATTCATGGCCGGATAGCTTATACGGTCGCCGTTAAATACAGCCGGATAACGGTTCGGCAAACTATAGCTGTTAAAGAAGAAAGACCTGGAAGGCACGGAGCATACTGTCACACTTTTTATATCAACATCTGTTGCGGTTGTCTCCTTGGTAGTATTGGTAATGGTTACATCAACCTTGCAAATGGTACGCAGCAGATTAAAATTCAGAGTTACACCTGCCTCATTGAGAGTGACATCCTGATATGCACTCATAAGAGCACAATGTTTACCTGCCACTATAGAATCCAAGCAACGTTCATCTCTTACAGTTCTGTATGACTCAATGAATTCGGCCATATCGGCACAATGGCTGAATGCTATCAGGCTGTCAAAGGTGTTGGCTACTATAACCACCCTGTTGGGGACCGATGACGCTATCAGCTTGTACATCTGGGTAGGATCATATGATTTATAGTAACGCGCCTCACGTAAAGAGTCAGCCGCTGTAGTTCCTCGGAACTGAAGCACCCAGATATTATGGATTTCGTTGTCCTCCTGTGTAGCCTCATCAACATGTGCGCTGCGGGTCTCAATGACATTTCCTGTCATAGGTGCCACATTAAGCGCCAGATGTACGTTTACAGGTGTGTCCTCCTGCAGGATATAATCCATAACGCGGTCATCACTGCATGCCATCATCAGAAGCGTCGCAGCGACAATCATCATTAATGTCTTTATTCCTCTCTTCATATCACCTGATTTATATCTCACCTGTTCCACCATTCACAATATCCCATGTTCCTGCATCGAAAGTGAATGTATCCGTTACAGGAGCACCAATGGTCTCATCCTGATTACCCGATGCATCATTCCAGGGCTGAACCGTCAAGGCCAGCTTTACGAATGCCGAGTTGATAGAAAGCGTATAGGTATAGGAATGCTGGGGTTCAAGCTTATAGTGAAACGGAACCAACACAGTACCGCTACCCATAGTCACCTCAAGTTTAGGTAGATCATATATGAAATGATAATCTGCATCAATACGGTTGTAATCAAAAGCAAACAGATAGAAATCAGAACAGATTGTTGTAGCCGGTTCGCCATGTAACAGTTCAATCTCCGGATCTGCACTATCATGCAACAACTCGCCCACCAAGTCTAGAACGGGATTATACAGGCTGTCAGTCGCAAAGTCATAATAAGCATCTGTATATATGTTCTTTAACATGAGTTTGTTTACATGAACCACAGACAAATCTTCACCGCACTCAAGTTTGACAGTTACTTTAGCACGACGGTCACACAACTCGTTTCCATTGGCCTGATAAACCCACTTACCGTTCAAATGATTACCACCTACGGTCACTCTCACCGGATGACTAATCTTAAATAAATCGCCAGTCCTTTGTAGATGATACCCCCATCTGGAATAATTACCTCCTATGCCGACTTCATACCAATCTGGCTGAACCGCCGGTGAAACTATACTTAAAAAATAACTTCCTGAATAAGCGGCTCTAAGTCCATACTCGGGATTATCAGCTATCCATGTTCCTGTAGAATTGTTTACCTGACAAGGGGTCATCCATTCCTTTTCATCCTTATCCCTATATGTTCCTACAAATCTGTTACTATAATACTCACTCAAGTCATTATACTGATACAGCACCGTACGGTAAGTAACATCACCTGGTGAGCCCGCCTTGGTGCCCATGGAGAACTGCAGTTCATAAGGTTCATCCTCCTGCACAAAATGAGCCTTGTCGCGGTTGCATCCAACCGTGACAATCATCAATGACAGGAAAAAGGCTTTAATTCTCATCTGCAATCATATTTCATCGGCATATGAATCGGTCGGCCAATCTGTCTTTATGGTCACTCCGTCCAGATGTACATAGTTGTCTATTGTTATGTTGAACTTATACTCGTTAGCAGCCTTGAATCCATAGGTCGTACCGTCTGAGTGCCTTACATTCTCACGGGTTATGGCGAATGTCTTGCGGAATCCGTCTATAACCAGAACCACCTCCAGGTCGCCGTCGGCCACAAATTCAACGGGATAGAGCATCACATTGAAGCTCCTGGGCGTGGTCGAGTTGAAAGTACCGTTTCGGCCGGCTCCGTTCGCGTCACTGAAGAAACTCTTTACGCTTATGCTGTCGGAGGTAGTGGCAGGTGTAAGATCACCGGTTATTGCGTTAAACGTTCCGGTACGGTAAAGCTCGGTGGTCTTGGCGCCGGCCTTGCGTATCACTATTGAGTCTACATTATGGACACTGACCGAATTCAGACTGTTCTTGATCCTGAGGCAGAACTCCAGTTTGGTAAGCACGTGGTGGAAGTTGAGCAACAGATCACTCTCAACGTCACTTGGCGGCATATCCTTGTTGATGTCGTGATCAGCATTCTGGGTTACGTACATCAGGTCCTGATTGAGATTGATGTTGAAGGGTATCTCAACCGGACTCATCGCATTCTCAACATACGGGGCGTAGGCGTAGACATCAGCATTCACGTCATCATCATTGGTTGAGATATAGAGCTGCGAGAGGTTCTCCCTGAGAACTGAGTTATAGAAACTCCATGACGTTGCAGTCTTTTGAACCTTTACGTTGTTGTAGCCCTTGTTGTGCTCCTCGAACTGCAGACTGCCGGGATTGTTTGCCTGATCCTCATGCTTGCAGATATAGAGGCCGAATGTATGGCCAGTGCTGAATGTAGCACCTTCAATGGTGAACTTGGTTCCCTGTGCTCCTCCCGGTACATAAGGACCCGGCTCGGGATCCAACGGCTTGCTGCCGGTACAGCATACAAGCGTCAGCGTAAGCAAGAGTATTGATATCTTAATATACCTCATATCAGTCAAATTCAATGTCTGCATGAATACTGCCGGACTCGGTCCAGTCATCAATGGAGTATCCGCTCAAGTTGATGGGCGAAGAGACACCCACATCGACTGTAATCTTATAGTGAATGCAGCGGTTGGCCGGCCATACTGACGGTGACGGTATGTTGACCGACTTGGTAAATGTGGCCTTACGGACATCGGGATTAGGTGCGGTGTCAAAGAAACTGTAGGTAATCTCGATGCAGGCCGACGGATCCAGAGTCTGAGGAATCAGATAGAGGCCGCCCAAACTGTTCTGGACAGTCTCCTCGGGAGCCGGCTTGAGCGAAAGGTACATGTCGCGCAGATGGCTCGACGAGAGCTTGAGCTCGTAATCGGCATCGGGAGTACCCCCACTCCACTCAAAATATGGCGGAACTGTAGTATATGTAGCGGTACGTGTACCTACTATATTGCGCAGCTTCACATTCTCAACCTTGACCGAATAGCCCGACGGAGGTGTTCCCTCATAATTCATGTCAAACCATATCTGTGTGAGCGTATGGTGGAACACGGCGGGCACGGAGCCTATCTCCTTGGTGGAGTTGAGCACGGGGCGCGCCATGCAGAGATCCGGCATATCGTTGATATTGTCAGGGTTGGGAGTGTATTCTATGGCCGGCATTCCCGTTACGGAATAGACGGGCGTAATGCCATCCACCGAGCTGGCCGAAGGTGCGTACATAAAGAAACTCAGATTTCCGGTTACGGTCCAGTATGACATGGGTGTTGTAACCCATGCAGTAGAGGGTTTGGTAACCTTGAGCTGTTTCATGTACCATTTATTCTGAGGCAGGGCGTTGTAGTTCCAGATGGCCGATACGTCAAAGTCCACAAGATTCACCATAGTCAAAGCATCCATAGCACGTGTAGCAGCCTCCACGCCCACATTGACCTGGAGCGGGCTGCAGGTATCTGGCTCGGGGTTGAACTGGCTGTAGTCTATCCCGGACTTATAGTCTCCCTTGCTGCATGAGACCACACACAGTACCAATGCTATTGTATTTACCAACCGGTTGATCTTCATATTACAATGTCCAATCCTCAATTGAGGGTGTTACGGTTATGCCCGTAAGAGTGAAATCAATGTTGTAGGTATATCTCTTGCCCATCTGCCACATACGGAACACGTCATCGAACGTAAAGGTCTGCTCAACCACAAGGTCCGAATCCCATGCAATGCCGGTATTGGCACGCTGCTTGAAGGTTACGGTGAACGTCTTGTTGAGCTGTTCGGGCAGCAGCATTTCACTGCCAAACTGCAGGAATGTATCACCCGGATCCAGTTCATAATCAACCGTGGGTTTAATAACAGCGCGGTCGTTTGCCGTCGATGCACTGAAATCCCACTCAGCAACCAGCGGCCCGTCGGTCCTGACGGTAAGTGTGCCGTCAGTATAGACATCGTGGATTGTAATGCCCGTCACCTTTATCAGGTTCAGTGTACTTGCACGACACTTGAATGAGAGCAAAGCCTGACTGTGATAGTATGACATGGGCACGCTCGCATGAACACCTGCCAGCGGGTAAGAAGCAGCATAGAGAACCTCGGTCTGCGACGCATAGGTATCAGGCACGTCAACATCCACCCTACTGGCATTCCTGGCTGCATTCCAGGTACAGGTAATGCCCAACCCCGGGTCTGTTGCAATACCCAGAAAATCAAGCGTTCCCTGCAAGGGCCAATAATGAGGTGTGGCCGATTTCCACACACTGCCATCCTTGGCGTACTCCACATCCGTAAAGTAGTTATGGTTGTTGGCGGCCACCGTCTCATCAGAGAGATAGGTGGAGAGCCAGATATGGAATCCGTCAGGCATATCGGTACCTGTAATGGCGGCGCGTGTAGCGGGCTCAGTAGCCGGGGCGAGAGTTATCTCGTCCTGGCTCACAGTGCTCACTTTATCACCGCTGCAGGATACGCCCAGCAGGGCGCATCCCACAAGCAGGGTCTCTATGTATGCTTTTGCTTTCAACTTAATCAGAGGTTGATAGGCATATCAGTTACTGTATCGTAAATAACGACAGTGGGAGCCAATGTGATCTCATTGAATGTAATGGCAATCTTGTAGGTATATTTCTTACCGTTCTCCCATGTACCGCGGGGCTGGTTTACGATATACTCCAGAGCTCCGTCACCAAGATCATATGTAATCTTGAAGTTGGGGATGGGCTGAGCGGGAAGCAGGATACCCTTATCACCGAAAGCATAGTCAGTATTGACAAGATTGGTGGTTCCGTCAATATCAACGCCGGCGATTGTATTGAGAGTTGTCTCATCAACATAGTTCAGGATAGCCTTGTCACTGGCAGTAGCACCTGAGAAATCCCATGAAGTCACAGGAGTGTTCTGAGTCTGGTCAATTGTAAAATCACCCTCGGTATATACGTTTACCAGCTCAATCTTTGTGATATCGACCGGAATGTTTGACTTCACCATGAAGTTTACCCATGCAAGAGCGTGCTTGAACTCAATGGGCAGTGCTGTGTTACGTGAAGCCGATGAAGTTGTTGCATAAAGCAGGTCATCCTGTGTAGCCATAACTCCGGCTGCGGGAAGTGCGTAGTTTGCAGGATAAGTGATTGTTACGTTTCCTGCAACATCATCATCAGTCAAAGCATTACCGTCGCCCCATACTGCGGTTGCAGTAAGTGTGGTACTGTAAGCCAGGAAGTCAAAGCTACCTGCACCGCCCAGAGGCCAGTAGATCGGAGTCTGAACCGCAGCAACGTAGTTTTTCCAAACGGAACCGTCTTTCTTGAATGTCTTAGCTTCAAAGAACTTGGTCTTGTTGTTTGATGCAGACACATAAATAGTGTTGTCATCGGGGAATGCGGCTGTTTCAATGGGAGCCTTTGTTGCTGGCTGGTTTACCGGATTGAAAGATACCTCAGCCTGCTGCTGTCCTTTTTCATTAAGAGTCTCTGATTTGTCACATGCAACAACCATGGTTGCTGCAGCCAAAACCAACAGAAAATTCTTTTTCATAATTGTTTAGTTTGATTATTGATTAGTGAATTAATTCAGTTTATGGGTACGTCTATCACCTCGTCATCCCACTCGTTCACGGTCGGCGAATAGCCTTCGGATGCCGAGCCGCCCTGAGGAATGATCTTTATGGTATCTGTAACCGTAATCTTATGGTCTGTGTTACCCGGGTCTGTAACCTGGTCGGTTATATCGACCGGATATACCAGGTTCTCACCGGTGGTAGTCGTTACAAGTATGTTGAGGTTTACCTGTGACGCAATCTGTCCGAACGTGTTGTACACTCCGTAGAAACACTTGCGTGAACGGTCCATGACCGATGTGGTAAGCACTCCGACAGGTGTCGTGGGGTTATGTCCGTCCCAGAGGAATTTGGAACTTGCCTGTCCTGTAACCAGTGCCTGCACGGCATTTACGTTCTCAATGCCCACTATGTTCTTTACTATAAAGCTGTAGGTATCGACCGCGGTCTTGCCGTCGGCATGAATCACCACCGTCTCATCCATATCGGCATGATCCGGAATCACCACACCTGCACGTTTGGCTACCAGCAGATGATCCGGTTCCGATATTACAGGATCCGATGTCTGTGAGCGTAACACACCCGATACGCTTGACGTTATGTCCGATGTATTGGCCCTGAGCTGTCCCAGTATATCATCGCCCGATGTACGGGTTACCAGGGTACCGAGCTCATAGACCAGTATGTCATACGTGCCGGCAGGAACCGATGTGATTGTGCCGCCGGTGGGGCCCACATACTCCTTGGCTACCAGCTGATGGGTGTTGACGTCATAGAAACAGGCAGCCAGACGTGACGGAGCCGTAAGATGTACCTTATTATAATACTGCGGATAGGCGCCCAGGTCGATGGTATCGGACACCGTCATATCCAGGTTGAGTTTAAGCTCCAGCTCCAGATATATGCCCGATGAGGCGTCATACAACGGTACACGTTTGCATGATGCAGCCGCCATGACAAGCAGCAGGCACAAAACCATATGTTCAATATGACGTCTCATCATGCTCATACTTTACTCTTCGGTTTATGGGAACGACCAGCGATATGCCAGCCTTGGTAGGTCCGATCCAGTTCACGTTCTTGACATAACCGGTACGGAACGCATTACCGCCGGCAGTGTATACGTTATACTCGCGTGCCTTGCTGTGAATATAACCTATGCCCAGCGAGAGTTCCATCCTCAGGCCGTGACGTTTGCCCAGGCGAGCGCCGTACACATAATCCAGTCCCACGTTGGTGAACTCACCCTGGTATCCCTTGTAGTCATACTCAAAATCGTAATATCCCGAGTAGAAATATGCACCTACGGAATGGCCCCACAGACGGTTCTGACGGTTCTTGGCATCGGGCGTATGACGGGAGCCCAGCCAGTAGCGGACATCGATTCCGCCACCCAGCATCTGCAGGCAGTTTGTCATGTCAAGGTCCTTGAACCACTTACGCCATGCCCATGTGTAGTACCAGTCGGCACCCACCGACCAACGGTTACCTATGGGCACCTCCACACCCACGTTCATAAGCGGAACCAGCAGGTTGGTGCGAACCGCGAATATGGGCTCCAAGGCTATGAGAGGCTCGGGAGCGGCAGGAGTCCCCACATATATGGTATCGGTATTTGATATACGGATAGTATCACGGTAGACCATCGGGTCCGGAATCCTTACGACGTAGCATTTTACATCGGCCCCACCCTGACGGAGTTCAGGATAGAGGCTGTCAAGCATCCATCGCCATGGCTTGCCGCCATCCAGGTCCATGAGGCGTTTCTTACGGCCGTCAACCACCTTACCCTGACGGGCAATCCAAAGCGGAGTATTCCTGATTATGCTTACTATGGTATCGCTGTACTCCCAGTCGGTCTCAGCCACCAGGGCTGCCAGGCCGTCCCAGTCCACACCTATGCTTGAGGTGCGGATCTGACCCTCCATAAGCGGAGTGTTCTTGACCAGCCATCTTTTTATGCTCTCGCTGCGGCGCTCCGAAAGAGCCTGGTTATAGTCCGATGCACCCTCGGGCGAAGCTGCACCCTCCACATAAATATACTTGATATTGGCAAGGGGATCATCCTCAAGAGCCGCGATTGTATCGGCAAAAGAGTTGAGATTACGGCCGTTTTCACGATAGTTCATATCTATCTCGGAGCGTCCCTGTTTAAAGAATACGCTGAATCCGATTGTATCGGTCCTGACTGACTGGCAATAGCTATCGACCGATGCCATTAGCACCATCAACAAAGATAAAACGCAAGTTCTCAGTCTGTTAGAAATATTCATTATTAAGGACTATCGCAAAACAAACAGTGAACAGGTCCAAAATCCATTCACCGATACACAAACATAACAAAAAAGATTGGTCTCCGGTACCCCTAAAGTGGTTTTTAACCCTCAAATAAACTGTTAATTATTTTAACTAAGAGGGACACCAAAAGGGGCACAAAAGGGACGGTTCTATCTGTGCCCTTATGACACGGATAGAACCGTCCGAAAATTTTATGCTCTTAGAAGCTTAACTCAAAAGGGCACAGATAGAACCGTCCCTTTTGTGCCCCTTTAGAGAACCTCGAAGTCAATTGACTGCAGGTCCTTGTCATCGGATGATGAGCCATAGAGCAGCTTGTACTTGCCGCTGAATGTCGATACCTCGTCAATCTTCTCGTCATAGTACTGGAATGAGTTGCCGGTCAGTGTGATAACTGCGTTGCCGGTCTCACCAGCCTTAAGAGTCAGACGCTGGAATCCCTGCAGGCCCTTGATAGGAGCAGCCGGGTTGTCAAGGCTCTTTACGTATACCTGAACAATCTCAGTACCCTCACGGTCACCGGTGTTGGTAACGGGGATGGTGATTGTTACGCTGCCGTTCTTCTTCATGGAGTTCTTGGAAACGGTAGCCTGACCGTAACTGTAGGTAGTGTAGCTCAGACCATATCCGAAGGGATAGAGAGGCTCACCACGGAAGTAACGATAGGTACGGTTCTCCATTGAGTAGTCAGTGAACTCAGGCAGCTGGTCGGTTGACTTGTAGAATGTAACAGGCAGCTTGGCGCTGGGGTTGCAGTCACCGTTCAGGATCTCAGCAAGAGCCTGGGCACCACCCTGACCGGGATACCAAGCCTGGATAAGGGCATCGAACTGATCCTCGAGTGAACCGAATCCCATGCAAGAGCCGGCGCAGTCAACAAAGATGACGGGCTTGCCTGTAGCGTGCATGGCACGGATGAGACGCTGCTGAACTGCAGGAATCTCGATGTCGGGCTTATCGCCGCCCTCACCCTCCATTGAAGGAGTGATACCACCTATAATTATGATAGCGTCAACATTCTGTGATGTGAGTTTGTCAGCAAGGTCTGTGAACTCAGCGATCTTCTGTACGCAGAACTGTGCGTTCAGACGTGCGAACTGACCTGTAGCGTGAGTGTACTCGATCTTGATATCGTAGCTCTGACCCTTTACGACCTTGAATGACTTAAGTTGCTGTGCGCCGCCACGGCCACCAAAACCGCCGAATCCGCCGCCGAATCCGCCAAATCCGCCGAATCCGCCACGGCCACCCTGACCGGCCTTAGCCTCCTCAACCAGACGGCCGTTCACATAGAGCTTGTAGCCGTTGTCTGAGCTGATGTTGTAGTTCATCTCGCCGGTGAAAGGAGCAATCAGCTTACCGGTAAGACGGGCCGATATGTTATCAGACTGATCCAGACCCTCAACAAAGTTGTAGGCACCAAAGTTGCTGAAGTTAACCTCTGTGTAGTTACCGGTTACGGCAGGAGTACCGCTGAAGTTGGTGTTCTTGAAGAACTCACCCTTAAGACCCTTGCCGCCGTTGATATCCTGAGTGTAGTAAGTGGTGTAATACTCGTTACGGATCTCGCAGGCCTTGTCATAGATGATCTCAGTGTTGGGGAAGAACTTCCTGATACCGTCCAGCAGTGTGCGGGTGTGCTCCTCTGTGGGGCTGCCGCCGTACTCGCCGTTCATCATGCTGCGGTCATCGGCGTTAGGACCTACGACTGCCAGCTTCTTGATGTTCTTGTCAAGAGGCAGGATACCGTTGTTCTTGAGCAGAACCATTGACTGACGTGCAGCCTCAACAGCAAGCTCGTCATTCTTCTCACTGCTAATTACGTCCTCTCCGAGATTTGCCCAGGGCAGCATCTCGGCGGGATCGAACATACCAAGCTCAAAACGGCCCTTGAGTACGCGACGCAGAGCTATGTCAATATCGGCCTCGTTGATCTTACCGTCCTCAAGACCGCCTACGAGTGACATGAATGCCTTACCGCACTCCAGGTCTGTACCTGACAGGACAGCATCGACCGATGCAGATACTGCATCAGGATGAGTTCCGTGCTGGTTCTTGTTGTAGAAGTTATTGATGGCATCGCAGTCGGTAAGAACGATGGCCTCATATCCCCACTTCTCACGGAGGATATTGGTAAGCAGACGGTCGCTGCTGCAGCAGGGCTCACCCTCATAACGGTTGTAGGCGCACATAACCTCACGTACATCACCCTCCTGAACCAGAGCCTTGAAGGCAGGCAGGTAGGTCTCCCAGAGGTCACGCATGGAAACTACTGCATCATAACGGTGACGCTGTGACTCAGGACCGCTGTGTACAGCATAGTGCTTGGCGCAGGCGTGAGTCTTGTAGTACTTCTTGTCGTTGCCCTGCATACCCTTGACGTTGGCTACGCCCAGGACGCTCATATGGTAAGGATCCTCACCGTAAGCCTCCTGACCACGTCCCCAACGGGGATCACGGAAGATGTTTACGTTCGGGCACCAGAATGTGAGCTCAGGATTGCCGGGAACATAGTTGGCACCCATCTGTACGTTAAAGATGTCATGATCTGAACGGTTCCAGTTGGCGCGAGCCTCATCGGATACTGCTGAGAATACATCATAAACGAGCTGCTCGTTGAAAGAAGCACCCATACCGATAGGCTGAGGGAATACTGTGTAACCACCCTGACGAACACCATGGCAGGCTTCTGACCACCAGTTGTATGACGGTATTCCGAGACGGTCTACAGAAACTGACTTGTTCATTATGAGTCCGACCTTCTCCTCAGGGGTGAGCAGAGACATAAGGTTGTCAACTCGCTTGTCAATTTTAAGTTTAGGATTCTGGAAAGGATACTCGTACTTTCCACCGCCGCATGACAGCATAAGGACCGCTGCGGCAAAGGCAATAATGCCCGAAATTCTTTTCATACGCAGATATTTGTAAGTATTCAGATAAGTAATCTCAAAAAGTCCCGCAATTTACACAAAAAAGAGATAGCAACAGGTTAGTCTGACACCTTTTGTCAAAAACATTCTCATTTCATAGCACAATGTTCCTGTAAACGGTCGTCTCGCTTCCGTTCATCTCAACGACCTTTGCCTTGATGCTGTTATTTCCCCGGTTCAGGACAGCCTTGCCTTCGGGGCACGGCTCACCGTTCACGGTCCACTCCACTGTTTTATGGGGGATTAACGAATATGTGAGCGAGAGGACCGTCTCCTCGCCGGGAACCATGTCATCGGGAACCAGAATCAAAGGATTCGGATATACGCCACATATAACATGGTCAACCCCCGGAATCACATCCTTATCACCGGGCATCGGTTTCCAGCTACCGTCAGGTTTGCGGTAATAGAGCTTGAATATATCGGTCGGGAGCAAACGGACGTTCAGTACGTCAGAGACATTGAGAGGGAGATATTTATCCCCAATCATCTGATCATATTTAAGAGTGACGAACCACCCCTCCTGCTTTACGGTTCCGTCCTTATCCTCAACGCATATCTTGAGCTCCTGTTCCTGCGGAATCTCACCCCAAACGTCCAGATAACCGACAGTGAAGCTTAATCTGTCTCCGACCGAGAACCCTGTATAATCAACCATTCTAAGTCCGTAGAGTCCATCCATATATACAACCGACAACTGCGTCTTATCATAAACGACACTTTGGGTAGTATCTGAGGTGAGTCCGACAATGGCTTCATGTGTTATGGGAAACATGGAGTTTAAAGCCTTCATGGAGTAGAATCCGTTTCCGGATATATCTCCCCAGCCCCAGTTAAAATGAAGTTTGGATCCATTCGTATCATATCCGTCGCATACAAATGCATGGCCACCCGCATCGTCAGTATATGCAAAATATAATGATAACCGGTTCGCATCAATCTCACCCTTTAAGACAGCGAACCATTCATCATATGAATCATATGCATTCCTGTACACAAATGCAGTCTTAGGATATGACAGATAATTTCTGAAAGATTCATAGACATCCTGACTGTTTGTCCCACTACCATCGGCAGTAAAAAAACTATGGTTCATGACGGCGCAGTCATAAATAAGCCGCGCCACCTCATCTTTCTGACTCTGAGTCCAGCCGGATTCAGGCTTTCCGCCATCTGAGAGAGGCATATTGTCCCAGTCATAATAATGATCGTCAATGGAGAAAGCCGGGATATAGAGAGATTTTGCTTTGGTCACATAATCCCCTATTATGCCGGTTCCGTGTTCAGGCCACTTGTTATAACGCATGATTATGGCCATTGCCACGTTGGCACAACCTGCCGCCGCCCGTTTGGTTTCAGTTCCAGCCACCGGGCACAGGTTATTGTACGGTTCATCCTGATGCCAGACCGCAGTCTTAAGCACCTTGCTTTCCCCTCTTGAGGGAGCACGTCCGACCAGCAGGCTGTTCCATTCATTCCTGATATCGTCCGATGCACCATCCTGAGAGTCGCGTATCTCACGCACCGACATAGAGACCTGATCCATCCACACCCTGAGGTTATCGGGCATATTCTCAGTACTGAACGAGCCCTGAGGCGAATAGGCAATTACCGGCGACATCCGGTCATCGGACGCTATTATCACCCATCCTCCTTCAGGATAGTTGCATACGTAATAATCCGGGACCGATGCGCTTCCGTCACGACCTGCAGCCCTTGCCGGTACCGAACCTACGGGAAGCGGCATTCCGCTTACATTGAGCACACTGGCGGCACAACGTGCAGCGGTCTCAGGCGTTACCACACCGGCCTTGAGCGGCATAGCCAGCATAAGGACGGATAATATAACCGATATCTTGTTTACCATAATGCCACTATTAATCCTACAGTCGGGTCAGCACTGTCCATTAACCATGCCCTGTCATCCTCAACCCTGATACACTCCATTGTCTTCAGTCCCGATTCGTAATGTGAAACAGCGCGCCCTGGATTGATACTCATCTGATACCGCTGACCGGGCAACGGGTTCCGGAGTATTCCGGTGCTATAGGCTACATCCGCCACATCGTTCTCGAAATCATATGTCTGGAAAAGCGAGTATCCATCAGAGTCATTATGTGAGACCGAATACTGGATATCCGCTCCTTTGAGTTCGTATACGGCAGTATCCGGTTGTGACAGGTCATAAAAACCGGGCATTTTCACACGGGTAAACGCATTTTCGGTATTCTCCCTGACAAAAGAGCTAAACGCGCCGGTGTCATATACCCTGATTATAATCTCACTGCCGGAACGCATGGGAAATCCCACAAGGTCGCCCCTGACACCCGGAGATAGTATATCGGTCATACCCTGACATATCACGGTCATCTCAGTACCGTCCTGAATGAATCGGGCCCTTCCGTGACTGAACGCCTCCTTGAGGGTCACGTCCTTGAACTCCATACGCCGGTATTCCCAATTGCCCAGGCTGTCAGCAACGGCGCTGAACTTACCCGGAGTAAGCGGAAGCACCTTGGTCTTGCCCACAGTGCTGTATGCGGTAAAGAAATGCGAGATGAATATCTCACCCTCAGATGTCCTGTTCATGTATCCCAGCGCAGGGCCTGCTATCGTATTGCCCACCTCAAGTTTCTCTTCATCATGAGCCCACACATGGATAGCACGTGACGAATCCTCCAGGATCACTCCCAGGCCATTAGGATTGGTCCTGTCGACTGCCGTTACGGTAACCTTGTTCAGATATGCCGCAAAAAAGCCCGTCTTATCATACTCCACATCCTTAAGTCCGGCCAGGTTGGTATATTCAGCCTCCACTCCGTAAACGGGAACGGCAGTTGTAGCCCATTGGGCAAGAGAGACGCCGGATAGCTGAAGTATATTGGCTTCGGGGGTATCCTCATCAATCTGCAGGCTCATCTTTATTATCTGGCCTGGATACTCGTGGCAATACAGGTCATAGGTGAATGCCATGGTCTTTCCCGATGCCAGGGTGATCTCGAATAAAGGCGTAACGTCCTGAGGTATATAAAGGAACGTGTATGAATCGCCGGCGGGTGATTTCAGGGGAGTGATTATCTCCTTGTCACCGTTGGCCCTGATCGTTCCGGATACGAAATCCAGGATTCCCGATGTCATGAACCCCGATGCCTTGAAAGACCTGATTTCCAACCCCGTCCTGTTATCGACCGATACGGCCATCGCGGTCATGGCATGTTCAAGCTTTATCCTTACGGGATTATCCTGAGGTGAACCCGATGCCACTCCCAGAAGCAGGTTGGCATAGTACATCTTCTCGGCGGAACTTTGGTCAGCAGGGACATTGAACTGTACGAAATCCTGACCGGTATATGATGCGTCATAGGGGCTGTATGCCAGGAATCTGGAGGAACGGTTCTGGTCAAAACCCCATCTTATATCCTTATCGGGCATGGCTACTCCGTTCGCCCTGGCCGACGCCGGGATGTTATCGGCCTTAACCGGATCGTCCACGAAAAGGCCGACCTTAACCCCTGAATAGAGGTCCGGCAGGCCGCTCACTCCGTATATCTGTACAGACATGGGAGCGCCGTATTCCGGTTCATCTTCCTTACAACCGGCTGACAGCAGCAACGTGAAGGCTAAAGCGAATCCGACAAAGAAGTTTCTCATAAATATCCTTGGTACCATCTCTCCAAACGCAAAGATAACTTAAAAAAACGTCACAAAAAGGCATAACGGCTAACAAATCTGCTCCGCTTACGTCCTTAAGGAAACAAAAGAGATTTGAGATAACGACAATAGTTTAGTAATTCTAAGGACGGTGCTGCCTGTTTGAAGGTCGCGCCGTCCGTCGTTTATTCCCTTTTCATGGAGTGGAGAATCTCGGACGTCTCCAGCTTGTCCTTGACATAGGTGTCATGACGGACATACCCCACTCCCTTGCTGTACCATGTCACAGTCATGACCTTGCGGTTGTGTCCCGGGCCTGATTCGGTCCTCTCTTCCCGGACAACTATGCACCTGAATGTTCCTGCGGGGACCGATATGGTCTCCTCACGCAGGACCCTGCGGTCGTATGCCTTGACGGTATATCTGATGGGGCCTAGTGTGGCATGAGCCACTACCGGCTGGAGAGTATCGCCCGGCTGGGCATCGGACGGTAATGAGGTCAGAACCCCGTCCCATGACATATTAAGGCCTATGCGTGACTTGATGTATGAAGCTACGGCCTCGCCCATATCGGTCCATACATCGTTGTTCCTGTCTATCAGGACATGCTCCCTGACATCATCGTAAAGGGTTTTTCCGTTCTGCTTGAGAAATGCCGATGTAGTTGTGACTTTGCGGTAATCAGGAGTTGTCTCTATTTCACCTATCTCGAGGATATGACGCCAGCGGAACTTTCCGCTTTCGGGATAATTCCTTACATATTCCAGCTTGGTGCCCGCCTTTTCACAGAAATAGCCCTGGGCGTTTGCAGCCAGACAGGGCAACATCAATGCAAAAAGAAGCAAAAACCTATTCTTCATACTCCCAGACCGATAATACGCAAATTTAGGGCTTTTTCAAGGATACTATTGGAATTTTAACTAATTTTGCTACATTAAATGTTAATTTAAGTATGAGAAAGTCCTTAATCATTATGCTGGCAACGGCATTACTAACCGTTCCCGCCCAGGCACAGTTTCTTAACCGCCTTACCGACAGAGCCTTGAACGCAGCAGAACGCGGTGTAACAAAGGCTGTTGAGAAATCAGTCGAGAAAACAACTGAAAAAGCCACAAACAAGATTCTTGGAACAGCCGAGAAAGCGGTTGAGAAAGAGGTTGACAAAACAGCCGAGGCTGTAGGCAACGCAGCCACAAACGCAACCCAGGCTTACACTAATTCCATCATTGAATCAGCCAATGAGGTCAACGCATCGGCCACTGAACTGAACCGTGTTACTGATTCTATCCGTGCAGCCAACGGACAGCCCGCATCGACAGCAGGCGGCGGCATGGCAGGACTCATGAGCTCCTACATGACTCTCATGGGCGCCGGCACCCCCACCATCGAGGATAAGGGCGACGAGGTCATACTGGCATGGCAGTACATCCAGTTCAACCTGGAGTGGCATGCCAAGTTCAAGGGCGACCAGTGCAGCGAGTCCAAGATGATGTATATATTCCAGACTCCCGAACTCGCCACACAGTACTATCGCGAGCAGACCGCCGATATGGATAAGGATCGCGCCAAGCTCTGGTCCGTACAGGACAAGACTGTCATCGAGGACAACACCCAGGAGTACAGCAATCAGGACAAGATAGCCGTCAAAGCCGCCATGCAGCAGATCGTTATCAGCATGGGTGGCAAGCTGGAATAATTACAACCAATTAAACAGGAGACAATGAATAAGATTAAGTTTTGGGGCTTTATAGCCGCAACAGTATTCGCATTCGCATCATGCGACTTAGTCAACGACGTAAAGGATGCCGTCGATGATATCCAGAATGACCAGGAGGCTCAGTATACCGAGTCTGAGGATGGTCTTGAGATAACGGTTTCTTACAAGAAGTCCGGCATCGGCATCTACCACATTGCACAGTTCAGGGTTGAAGGAAACGACACCATCTGCACATCAATGATTACAAAGACCACATATTTCTCCGAGGCCGTTGCCCAGGAGGCCTACAACCAGGCCATTAAGGACATGGACGAGAAGGATAAGGCACGTATCTCACTTCAGGGCAAGGCAATTACGATCAACCATCCCGAGAGTATCGGCAAAAAGAAGGCTCTGATCAGACTCGGTTTAATGTCAGCCTACCAGGGTTACAAGAAAGGCGGTGAGTTTGTAAGCAATATCGAATTCCCCAGTGAAGGCGAAGGTGGTGAAGGTGGCAGCGGTCAGACAGGACAGACCACGTAAGTGCTCCCAAGGATGGCATCAAGCAGCAGATGCTGTACGACTACAATGCCATGACTCAGATGGATAACATGTAAAAGCGGTGGATTGGGGTCTGACCCCAATCCGTCACTTTTTAATCAGGATACAGGCTCCGCCTCCGGGTGCGAGCCTTATTTTTATGACCGATTTGCGGGTAACGGACCTTGGAGCCTCGGTCCTGAATGTCTCGCGGTTGGTGCGGTAGTGGGTATCGTCGGCATCGGTATTGACGGTTGCCGTGAACTTACCCTTGCCCAGGAAATTAAGAGGTATTTCTATCTCACGCTCATCCTCATTGGTTGCGGCGCCTATCAGCCAATCGCCGTCCTTGTTCTGGCGCGCCATCACAATGTACTCGCCAATCTCGCCTGCCAGCGTGATGCTCTCCTGCCAGGGCTGTTTCTCGGCGCTGAGGAACTCCAGCAGTGAGGGATATTTCTGATAGTACTCGGGTATATCAGGTATTACCGTTGCGCCCGACCAAGTTATCAGCGTGCGTGCAATCTCACCCGTAACGGTCGACGGCACCTCCTGATTGTTGTCCTTACGGGTTGTCCGGCCCTGATGCAGTTCCAGGAAACCGTTGTTCTGGTCAATCGGACCTGCCACCATATTGACAAAGGCCGATGTCACGAACGTCTTGGGCTGGAATATCTGACGGCCGTCCAGCTGGGCCTTGCAGTACTCGCGGGTTACGGCGTTGGGCCAGGTGCGCATCTGGCCGAACGGATGCACGGGGTAGTCGTGATAATCAACCATGAGGTGATGCTTGGCGCACAGGGCCGTAATCTCCTGCGTCTTGCGGTTTTTCTCCTGCGCATTACCGTTCATAAAGCCGTACTTGACGCCTGTTGCACCCCACTCCTCATACTGAGCCAGAGTCTCCTCAATGGGATAGTTGGTGCCGGCCACATCATTCAGGTAGAGCCATACGCCCACACCCTTATCCTTACCGTATTTTATGATGCGCTGAACATCGCGCGCCTTATCACCCTTGGTGGGATCGGAATCCTTCTCAAACTCAGGGCCGTACCAGTTGGCATCAAGCACCAGTCCCTGAAATCCCTGCTCGGCGGCAAAGTCAATCATCTTGACCCACGAGTCATAATTCATGCCGTAGTGATAGCCCTCCCAGACTGCGCCGTCTATACGCCAGTCCCAGAGATACACGCCGGGACGTACCCAGCTGTAATCATCCTTAGGCTCGGGATTGAGCAGCTCCAGCAGGTGTGAATCCACCAGGTCACCGGGAGTCTTGCCCACCATAATTACACGCCATGCACCATAAAAGCTTCTATTGCTCTTTATTTTCTCGGGGATGATTGAAAACTTGGTCTCACCGGCCTCGGAATTCAGTCTCATGGGCCAACCTTCGCTGCTGAGATCGGCCTCATGAACGGCCAGGTACAGGTCATCGGCCGCCTTTATTGTCATAAGGGGCAGACGCTCGCCGTTTGCATCGGACAGTTTCTCAGGGCCGATGTTATGACGCTCGCCGTTATAGTACCACGCGGTATAATCATCGGCGAACATGAAATCGGTTTGCTCGACCGCAGCCCAATCTGTATCCGGCATCGGCTCCTCATATGTTGATTTGGTATATAATCCCACGTTGGTCCTGAACGCTACGCCTTCATTGTAAACTTTGACCTCAAGTTCCACATGTCCGCCAAAACTGTCCGGACCTTCCAGAAAGAAATAGAACGGCTGAGTTCTGTAGACATCACGGACCGTAGAGCGTTTTCCCCAAACCGGATTCCATTCCGACTTTTCTTTCCTGGGACGGGAGTAAGGAGTGGCAATTTTGGAATAATCAATCGTCACGCCCTCGTCAAACCGATAACCCGTATTCGACCATCCAATAACATCCTTTCCGTTTAAGGACACCTTGTACAGAATGCCGGATTCCTGGTCAGCCTTAACGCTGAAACATATCTTCTTATCGGGCGACTTGATCTCATAAACCTGTGACTGTGCACTGATTTGGCAAAGGAATGATACGGCAAACGCCGCAAGCAAAAGAACTCTCTTCATAATTGGCTTTACTAATTCTGCTTCAAAGATAACAAAAAGGAGCCAAAGGGGACGGTTCTGTTTGGCTCCTTAATCAGTTATTCTGTCTAAGTGAGTATCAGGGCCAAACAGAACCGTCCCCTTTGGCTCCCTTTTGCTCACTTTGAGAAATCGTAGCGGAGTACACAGCCGGTGGTGTATTCATACGCATAAAGAATCTGTTTCCTTTCATCATATGAGATACCTGAAACAAAATGATCCAACTCTACTGATTTCAGGAAGTTCCCGTCCCAGTCAAAGAACATCAGTTCACAAGAATCCTTTCCGCCATCAGGTTTGTTGACATCATAGTCTGTGGCATAATATAGCGCCATAAAGAATGATTCTGCAAACGCCACATCTCCAAAATGAGGAACATATTCGGCTACTATTTCGTCATCTCCGAGGAGATTAGGAACCGTTTTCACCACTAAAGGCGGTATTCCATCTTTAAAAGAACGAGAACCTGACTGATGGAT
>JBGURN010000001.1:0-14796 GCA_045131955.1 Bacteroidaceae bacterium | reverse complement strand
TTAGGGCACAGATAGAACCGTCCCCTTTGTGCCCCTTCAAAGATAGAGGGGGAATTCGGGTCCCATGTTGAAGAGGAGGTCAACCGCGCTCAGACCACCTGTGAATCCGTATTTTGATGCAAACACCTGCCAGTAAGGACGGTTGGCTCCGGGCTCCGGCTGACCTGGGTCGATGAGGTGACGTAGGTCCTTGATGTTTGCCGCATCACGCATGTATGCATCGGTCTTGGCAATAGTTTTCTTTATTCCTGCAAGGTTCAGTATGACCTCTGTAAGCTCCATGTTGAAGTCCATGAGGAACTCATACTTCTTCTCGTAGAAAGGACGGAAATCATCCTGATAATACATAAAGAAGGGGCTGTTCATGTAGGCTGATTCCAGCGCGTTCCAGTGCTGGCGGCGCCAATCACCGTGGTCGCTTATACGGACATCCTTCATGAGTTGCTTGGGGGTATCGGACTTAACCACCGGTATGGTGAGCGTCTGCACTCCGCCGGCCGTGGCAATCCTGCAGCGGTTGCGGTAGGTCTGCTTGCAATAGTTGTCATACTGCTCAAAAAGCACATCACCGCCACTGTTCATGGCGGTGAAGAAACTTACTGGCGGCAGGTAGGCCGATGAGAGCAGTACGGTCTCCATCAGTTGTAGTTTTTGACAGCGCGGAACAGGCGGTTCCAGCGTATCTTGCCTTTCTGACCCCAACTCTTGTCCTTGTTAAGAGAGAGCCAGATGAATACGGGACGACCTACGATATGGTCCTCGGGAACGAATCCCCAGTAACGTGAGTCGGCGCTGTTATGACGGTTGTCACCCATCATCCAGTAATAGTCCATGCTGAACGTGTAGCTGGTTGCCACCTCTCCATTTATCAGGATGGTGCCGTCGCGCTCAACCTTGAGGTCATTACCCTCATATACCTTTATTATACGCTCATACAAGGGAAGATTGGCAAGACTGAGGTCAACCGATGCTCCCTTGGCGGGAATCCATACGGGACCGTAGTTGTCAATGGTCCACTTCTTGTACATGTTGAGGGGGAACAGGTAGAAAGAATCCTGGGGATCCATCTGCCAGAGTATGAGGGTGTCAATGAGGTTATCCTGGCTCTGCAGATATTCCTTGGCCTTGGCGGTAAGCGGTATTGGAACCACTGCTCCCGCGCGGTTGTATCGGGCAGGAAGTCCGTCTGAGCTAAGGTCAATCTTCTCTCTTACAGACTCGGGAATAGGACGCTTGAGCTGTACCCAGTAGTTTGCCTGTACAGCATCCGGCTGCTTCTGTGCCGTACCGTCCAGGTATACTATACCGTCCTTGATCTCCAGTGTCTGTCCGGGAAGTCCCACACAACGTTTCACGTAGTTTTCACGACGGTCTACAGGTCTGGTCTGCTTCTGGCCGTAAACCCTCTCATTCTGTGTTATGATGGAGCTTCCGGTCTTGTAGTAGATGTCAAAGACACGACGCTGCTGAGCGACTGTCATGGTATCAAAGTCTACTGCTTTGAAATGTTTCCTGCCCTCGGAATAAACTGCTGAGTAGTAGTCTATGACTTCAGGATTGGTCACTATGGTATCGCCGGCAGGGTAGTTGAACACAACTATGTCACCCAGTTTGATCTTTCCGAATCCTTTGACACGCTCATAGGGCCACTGGGGATTCTCAATGTAGCTTTTGGCACCACCGGGGAATGTGTTCTGGGTAAGAGGCATGGTGAGCGGTGTCATAGGCTTACGCGGGCCGTATGCCACCTTGCTTACATAGAGGTGGTCACCGATAAGAAGTGACTTCTCAAGGGAGGATGTGGGTATGGCGTAGTTCTGGAACAGGAATATGTTCACGAAATAGACAGCCACCAGTGCCGATACTATGGCATCGACCCAGCTTGCAATCTCTTTCAGAGACTTGTTCCTTACCTCCTTGTACCAGTTCCATTTTATGAAACGTGTGGTGCAGGCGTCAATTATGAAAGGTATAAGAATGATACCCAACCAGCTTTTTACCCAAATGAGGAACAGAATATACAAGGCAAGAAATATTCCTGCCTTGATCCACTGTTTTTTTGTTACCTCCCCGAATTTCTTCATGTCAGTCCAAAGTCAATATTATGAGAGTGAGTCCATGAGGTCATCCATACGCAGGAATCCCTTCTTGTCTGCGGTGTATTCAGCCGCAAGGACAGCTCCCAGTGCCAGACCGCTGCGGTCCTTGGCAAAATGGATTATCTTGATGAAGTCAGCGCTTGAGTCATAGGTGATCTCATGTATGCCGGCAATCTCTCCTTCACGGATTGAGTCAACACGTATATCGGAGGGGGCATACTCTGAACTTCCGCTTATGGTTCCGTCAGCGTTGAGCACCGTGCCCTTGCACCAACCGGTCTTGCGGTCCAACTGGCTTACGATATCCTCGGCCAGTGTGATGGCGGTTCCGCTCGGAGCATCGAGCTTGTGGATATGGTGTGTCTCGGACATGCGTACCTCATACATGGGGTAGCCGTTCATGAGCTTGGCAAGGTACTTGTTCACCTTGGCAAAGAGAGCTACGCCGATGCTGAAGTTACTTGACCAGAACAGTGTGTTGGCTCCGTCCTTGCAGAGATCCTGCATCTCCTGGCTGTGCTCGCCCATCCATCCTGTGCTGCCGCTTACCACCTTCACTCCGTTCTTGAAACATTTCATGATGTTGGAGTAAGCCTGAGTGGGAGCTGTGAACTCGATGGCCACATCGGCAGATTTGAACTCGGGGCTGTCAAAGTCCTGCAGATTGTCAATATCAATCTTGCATACAACCTCATGACCGCGTGACAGAGCAATCTTCTCTATCTCGTGGCCCATCTTTCCATATCCTATAAGTGCTATCTTCATAAAATTTCAATTAGAATCGGCTCTGAGTATTCTCCTGAACATGCTGGAGAATGCTGCTGAACTTGTTGTCAAGGGTCGTGCCGGGCATCTCCTTCCATAAAGCGTACTGCTCGTCCTGGAGAGCTTTCTTGTATCGCTTATCGAACTTGGCTATGATCTGGTCATAAGTCTTCCTGGCCTCGGCGGTGTTAAACTGTACGTTGGTGTTCGGGGCGGCCTGCATGCCACGGTTAAAACCGCCGTTTACCATCATCTGGTATTCCCTGACAGACATCTGGAGGTTACGGCACAACTCCTCGAACTCCTGTGCATAGAGCTTAACGATCTTGTCATACTGTTTCTCAGTCAGGTCAAGACGACCGGCTACATCCTGTATGCGAGCGTTTGCAATGGAATCAGATTCCATCTCGTAAAAGGGCTTCTGCATACCACCCATGGCACCCATAGGAGCTCTGCCTCCACCCATAGGGCGACCTCCGCCCATAGGACGACCCATAGGCTGGGCCGATGCCACAACCGCCATAAAACATGCGGCAATAGTAAAAATCAGTTTCTTCATAGTTGGTGTTGTTTTCGGTATATTTGGTTAGAAAGCAAAGATACTCTTTCCAGTTATGCGCCGGAAAGAGTATCTCTAATTATGTAATCTAAAGATTAGAGCTTCGGTCCAGCAGCAACGAGAGCCTTACCGGCTTCGTTGCCCTCATACTTCTTGAAGTTCTTGATAAAGCGGCCAGCCAGATCCTTAGCCTTCTCCTCCCACTCTGAAGCGTTAGCGTAAGTGTCGCGAGGATCAAGGATTGCAGGATTTACGTTAGGCAGAGCTGTGGGAACCTCAAAGTCAAAGAAGGGAATCTTCTTGGTCTGAGCCTTCAGGATGCTGCCATCCAGGATAGCGTCGATGATACCACGGGTATCAGGAATTGAGATACGCTTGCCTGTGCCGTTCCAACCGGTGTTAACCAGATAAGCCTTGGCACCGCTCTTCTCCATCTTCTTAACCAGCTCCTCAGCATACTTGGTAGGATGCAGCTCAAGGAAAGCCTGGCCGAAGCAAGCTGAGAATGTGGGAGTGGGCTCGGTGATTCCGCGCTCAGTACCAGCCAGCTTAGCTGTGAAACCTGACAGGAAGTAGTACTTGGTCTGCTCAGGAGTCAGGATTGATACGGGAGGCAGAACGCCGAATGCATCGGCTGACAGGAAGATTACGTTCTTAGCGTCAGGACCTGCACTCTTGCCGTTTACCTTCTGGGCAATCTTCTCGATGTGGTCGATAGGATATGATACGCGGGTGTTCTCGGTAACAGTCTTGTCAGCGAAGTCAATCTTACCGTTCTTGTCAACGGTTACGTTCTCCAGCAGAGCGTTACGCTTGATGGCACCGTAGATGTCGGGCTCGTTCTCCTTGCTCAGGTTGATAACCTTAGCGTAGCAGCCGCCCTCGAGGTTGAATACGCCCTCATCGTCCCATCCGTGCTCGTCATCACCGATGAGCAGACGCTTAGGATCGGTTGAAAGGGTGGTCTTACCTGTACCGGACAGACCAAAGAATATAGCGGTGTTCTTACCCTCCATATCGGTGTTGGCTGAGCAGTGCATTGAAGCGATGCCCTGCAGAGGCAGGTAGTAGTTCTGCATTGAGAACATACCCTTCTTCATCTCACCACCGTACCAGGTGTTGATGATAACCTGCTCGCGGCTTGTGGTGTTGAAAGCAACGCAAGTCTCTGAGTTCAGACCCAGCTCCTTGAAATTCTCAACCTTAGCCTTTGATGCGTTATAGATTACGAAGTTAGGCTGGAACTTCTCAAGCTCCTCAGCTGTGGGCTGGATGAACATGTTCTTAACGAAGTGAGCCTGCCATGCAACCTCAACAATGAAACGAACAGCAAGACGGGTAGCCTCGTTAGCACCGCAGAAAGCGTCAACTACATAGAGCTGCTTGTTTGAGAGCTCCTTGATAGCGATCTCCTTAACCTTGCTCCAAACCTCCTCTGACATGGGGTGGTTGTCGTTCTTGTACTCCTCGGTGGTCCACCATACCTTGTTCTCGCTCTGAGCATCCTTTACGATGTACTTGTCCTTAGGTGAACGGCCAGTGTAGATACCAGTCATTACGTTTACAGCGTTGAGCTCGGTGTTTACGCCCTTGTCGAAACCCTCGAGTCCAGCCTTAGTCTCCTCTTTGAAGAGCTCCTCATAAGAAGGATTGTGTGCGATCACGGTTGAACCGTTGATTCCGTACTTGCTTAAATCGATTGTTGCCATTGTTTTTATAGTTTGATTGTTATTAAACCTTCCGATTTGAGAGGGTTACATGTACCGTTTTGATAGTACCCTTGTAAACCGGCTACAAAAGTAATTCCTTTTTAAGGGAAAGAAAAATCCGGAAAGCCTTTTTGCCCTGTGCATCTTATTATTTAATATTTGATAACATAAGTGACTACCAGAGATTGCAAAAAAATACCGGTCATCCCTCAAAAATGTGAAGGATGACCGGATTATTAATTTGCTCTGATGGCTTATCTTGCCATGTAAACCTTCTTTCCGTTTATGATGGATATACCGTTGGGAACGGGCTCTGACAGTGTGCGGCCGAACAGGTCACGAATAACAGGTGCCGTCTGGGGTGAATCGGTTATGATATCATAAACCTCGGTTACAGGCTCGCTTGTGATATTGCGGAACAGATTCCAACCCTGGGCCTCGGTATATGCATTCAGGGCACCGGCGGGTACATGGAGAGTAGCCTTGTTGAATACCCTTTCTACAAAAGGTCCGGCATAAGACCTGGCAGGAGCATTGTCAACCTGGACAGGCTCAAAGAACATACGGTCAAATATCAGTTCCGGTCTTTCATCATTGTCATAATAACCGGATTCCACAGATGGATTAATACTCTTTATGCTGTCCGGAATTACCAGTTGTTCTACTATCATAACAGAATCATAGACATCTTTATTACTTTCAAACTCCATTGAAGTATTGAAAGGAGGAATTTGTAGTTTCTTTGAGTATAAATATACCTCCTGGCCGGTTTCAGATGTGCCTTTTATCATGATTCCTAACTTAGAGGTAAGACCTTGGGGGTTCGGTAATATGCCGACTTTGACTGTGTAGGTTCCGGAGGGTATATATGGGGAACGTAAGTATACTTTTGAATCTTGGTTTTTTACTACATATCTGCCTAAATCCTGGTTGTAAACCGGTGATTGCGAGTTATCATCCTTAATGAGATTCGGTGAAACCAGGAAAGCCTGCTGTTGGTCGTTGAGAGCCAGTAATCCCGGTTCAGAACTGAGCATAGTTACGTTCTCAATATTGGAACAGCCCAGGAAGGCGTTTTTTCCAATATATGGAGATCCCTGTATGGTAATTTCTGTTAGAGCAGTACAATCTTCAAATGCTCTCTCACCTATCTTGTTTACATTGGATGGGATAACAATTGAATATGCCATGCTGTTTCTGAAAGCCTTTTCTGCTATTTCAGTGGTTTGGGACGGAATGACAGCCTCTCTCATACGGCCGACCGGATACGATAGCAGAACGGTTCCACTCTTGTCGTAAAGAATACCTTCGACCGATGAATAATTCGGATTGTTGGCATCGACAATAATGGAATCCAGGTTATTGCACCTTATGGGGTTAACTTTATAAGGCTCAAATGAGAAATTATCCAGGTTAATAGATTTGAGGTTTTCCGTAAAATGAAGAACTTTTACATTTTGTGCCAAAATTTTTGAAAGATCACTTATAGTGTCATCCAATATGGTAAGAGAAACGTTTCCACCTATGGAAAGGCCAGCGGTTCCTTTAATAATTTGATCAAGGCCTAAAGATGAAACGTCCAGGTCATGAATAGTCCCGTCAACTTTGTCAACATATTTTGTTTCTTTTATTGAGAAGACAATTGTTTCCAAATTAGAGCCTACCCAAGAATGGCCATTATGGCCGAAAATATATTTTACGGTTTTAGGGATATAGATACTTGAAGGATACATATCAAAACAACAGTCAATTGATGTAACCGGATATTCAATGCCTTCTATAGTTACAGAGGACGGGATTATTATATCGCCTCTATAAGTTGTTTCGTCTGGGGGACTAACTACCTGAGCCACTGTACCTTCCCCGTCAAAATCCGGAATAAGGTTATAGTAAAGCCCGTCTACAAGAGTTTGTGAATGAACAGCGCCAAAGGAGAGTAAGGCGACAAACAAGAGTGAAAACTTTCTCATAATTCAATATTTAATTTGTTAGCTAAAAGGTCAAGTAGGACTACCTTAGACCGCAAATATATAAATTTTCAATAGCCCAAACCGAAAAAAGATGAGCCCCGGAAGTTATTTGTCACTTTCGGGGCTCAAATAGGTCTGTAAAGTCTTAATCAGCGGATTGAGAGCTCGTTCAGGGGCTGGTCGGGAGCGAGCAGGTTCTCAACCTTCCACTTGGCCTGCTTGCCGTTGAATGTGGCCGATGCACGAACATCGGTAGCGCTGGCTGCGAACTTGACGGTGTACTTGCCGGCGGCAGTCTGCCACTCTGATGCCTGCTCGTTGAACGATGCCAGTGTGTAGGCATCGACATTGAATGTGAGGGTCTGGCTCTCACCGGGTTGCAGGAGTTTGGTCTTGCCGAATGCCTTGAGTTCCTCGCTGGGCTTTACCAGTCCGCCTTCAGGGGCTGAGACGTAGAGCTCAACTACCTCCTTGCCGGCTACCTTACCGGTATTCTTAACTGTGATGGTAGCCTCAAAACCTCCGTTCTTGGCCTTTACAGTTGGCTTGCTGTAGCTGAATGTGGTGTAGCTCAGACCGTAACCGAAGGGGTATGAAACCTCCACGCCTGCGGTGTTGAAGTAACGGTAACCTACCCAGATGCCCTCAGCATACTCCGTATAGTCTATGTCCTTGGTACCGGCCTGCTGTCTGCCGCCGAATCCACCGAATCCGCCTCCGTAGTTCTGGTTCTGGCGAACCTGACCGTTGTACGGGAAGTTGGCCGATGAGGGGATATCAAGATATGACAGGGGGAATGTCATGGAGAGCTTACCTGAGGGGTTGGACTTGCCGGTTATGATATCGGCAACCGAGTTTCCGACCTCCTGACCGGGAGTCCAAGCCAGCAATATGGCATCGGGCTGGGCCTTCCATGAAGCGGTCTCTATCACGCCTCCTATGTTGAGGACTACAATTACCTTCTTGCCAGACTTGTGGTAGGCGTTGCAGACGTCACGTATGAGCATGCGCTCGGCATCGGTCAGGTCAAAGTCATTGTCCATGCGGCGGTCGTCGCCCTCACCTGCGTTACGTCCTATCACGATGATGGCGGCGTCGTTGCGCTGTACGGTGGCCTGAACGGCAGTGGCGCTGATGGCAACCTCAGGGAGTACGGCCTCGCCGAGCAGTACGTTGCGTGACTGGCCTGAACCCAATGCGTTGAGGCTGGTGGCATAGTCGCGGTACTTGGCATAATAGTCGGCCAGGCGTGCATCGAGAGTGAATCCGGCACCCTCAAGACCCTCGCTGATGTTGCGGATATAAGCCTTGTTCACGTTACCGGAACCGGTACCTCCGGCGATTGACTTGTATGCGTTAAGACCGAACAGAGCTATGTTGCCCTTGCCCTCCATGGGGAGTGAACCGTTGTTCTTGAGCAGCACCATACCCTCCGATGCAGCCTCGCGGACAAGCTTGGCATGACCTTCCAGGTCGGGCTTGTTAGAGAACTTGTAACCCTTGAATCGGGGAGTCTTGACTATATACTCAAGCATGCGCTTTACGTTGCGGTCCAGGTCAGCTACGTCAAGTGTTCCGTTGTTGACAGCCTCGACAATACGCTGTGACTCTGAGTCGGCACCCGGCTCCATAAGGTCGTTACCGGCCTGTACGGCATTCACTGTACCGGCCTTGTTACCCCAGTCGGTCATTACGATTCCGTCATAACCCCACTCGTCACGCAGGATTCCAGTGAGCAGGTCATGGCTCTGCTGGGTGTATGAACCGTTCAGTTTGTTGTATGATGACATTACGGTCCAGGGCTTGGCCTCACGGATGGCAATCTCAAAGTTCTTGAGATAGAGCTCACGCAGGGCGCGCTGGCTTATGCGTGCGTTGTTCTCGTTGCGGTTTATCTCCTGGTTGTTGGCGGCAAAATGCTTGACCGATACACCCACGTCATTCTTCTGGATACCCTTTACATAGGCGGCCGATATCTTACCGCTCAGGAGAGGATCCTCCGAGAAGTATTCAAAGTTACGTCCGCACAGAGGGTTGCGGTGCAGGTTCATACCGGGGGCGAGCAGTACGTCCACTCCGTATTCACGAACCTCCTGACCCATGGTTGTAAGGAGCTCCTCCACCAGGTCGGTGTTCCAGGTGCAGGCCAGGACGGTACCTACAGGGTAACCGGTGCAGTAGTATGTCTGGCTGTCACCTCTGCGTACAGGCTCTATGCGCAGTCCGGCAGGACCATCGGCCAGAACGGTTGAGGGGATGCCCAGACGCGGTATGGGCTGTGTGGTGCCGGCAGCACCGGGGACCAGCTTTTCATCGGACGCGGTTATGGAGCCGGCGTTCATGCTGCCCCAGCCTCCACCTACTACAAGCTTGGCCTTCTCCTCGAGGGTCATGGCTTTGATTACCTCATCGATGTTATTCTCATTGAGTTTGGGTTGTGCGCTTACAGCCAGAGTTCCGGCAGCAAGGGCAAGAAACAAAAAGGATCTTTTCATAAGTGATATGGTGTTGGATTGGTTAGTTAATGGCTTGGGTTTAGTTATTTCTCTCCGAAGCAGAGGTCACCGGCGTCACCCAGTCCGGGCACGATATATGCATGACTGTTCAGCTCGGGATCGACAGCTGCGCACCAGAGAGTGGTGATGTCCTGCGGGAACATCTTGGTCACGTAATCCACACCGGCCTGTGCTGCTATGACTGAGCAGAGATGAATGCGGGCGGGAGTTCCCTTAAGAAGCAATGCGCGGTATGCCAGATACATACTGTTACCTGTAGCCAGCATTGGGTCAACCAGAATCAGTGTCTTGCCATCCAGGTTAGGTGATGCCATGTACTCGATATGTACGTCAAAGTTAACCTCGTCAAGGTACTTGCGGTAAGCCGATACAAAGGCGTTCTCGCAGTGGTCAAAATAGTTGTGGAAACCCTGGTGCAGGGGCAGTCCGGCACGGAACACGGTTCCGAGAACTATATCCTCTTCAGGTACGTTGATGGTTGATACTCCAAGCGGAGTCTTTACCTCCTTTGTTACATAGTTGAGTTTCTTGCTCACCTCCAGGGCCATGATCTCACCTATACGCTCAAGGTTACGGCGGAAACGGAGCTGGTCGCCCTGTACATTGACATCGCGGATTTCGGCGATAAACTGGTTCAGAATACTGTTCTGTTTGTTAAAATCGATTACTTCCATATGTTAGTTCTTTATGTTATCTAAGGTGCTGTCCGATGTGACTTGAGGGTCCTGTCGGGCGTGGCAAAACCGAGCAAAAATACATAATTTGCCATAAAAACAACCATTGTTATAATATAATTAGGTATCTTCAAGGCCCGAAAATTACTTTAACACTATAAATCAATTATGAGAATCATCAAGTATTTTACTCTCCTGCTCGCTATTGCCTTGACAGGAGCGGTACAGGCTCAGCCCGGAATGGGACAGCAGGTTCCGTCGACCGTAATCAATCCTGACGGAACAGTTACATTCAACTATTCAAACCGTAACGCCAAGAACGTAAAGGTATGGACACAGTTCAGCGAGAGCGTTGACATGACCAAGGGCGCAAACGGCGTGTGGACAGTAACCGTAGGTCCGGCCGAGCCCGATATCTACCCCTACCACTTTGAGGTTGACGGAATCAGCGTGATGGACCCCCAGTGCGCAGAGTGGTTCCCAAACGAGACATTCAAGAACAGCCTGCTTGATATGCGCGCCGATAAGCTGAGCGCCCTCAAGGATGTTCCTCACGGCAGTGTAGACTACCTGAACTACTGGTCACCCGGACTGGAGATGTTCATCCCCGTCATTGTCTATACACCGCCTTTCTATGATGATCCCAAGAACAAGGACAAGAAATATCCCGTTATGTACCTTATAAGCGGTACTACCGATACAGAGGAGGTATATTTCAAGGTAGGTAAGATGAACCTGATTCTGGATAACCTCATTGCCGAGGGTAAGGCCAAGGAGATGATCCTGGTTCTGCCTTACGGTAACGCCACACTCCTCAAGACCGAGCGTCAGCCTCAGCCGCAGGGCGGCCGCGGTGGATTCGGCGGTATGGGCGGCGGATTCGGCATGGGCGGCGGCTACAACTTCAACTCCGATTTCACCGATGTACTGATGCCTTTCGTAGAGAGCAACTACCGCACCATCAACGATGCTGACCATCGTGGTATCGGCGGATTCTCACGCGGCGGCAACCAGGGTATGGCCATCGGACTTGCCAATCTGGACAAGTTCTCTTACCTGTGCTCTTACAGCTCATTCACTCAGGTTCGCGACAGCCAGTTCGAGGACTCAGAGGCCTTCAACAACAAGGTACATCTGTTCTGGCTGGGCATCGGCACTGATGACTTCCTGTATGGAAACTCAAAGGACCTGATGCAGATGCTTGACCGTCATAACATCAAGAACGTAAAGGTATTCACTCACGATAAATACGGTCACACCTGGATGAACGCCCGTTACTGGCTCGAGAAGTCATTTCCGCTCCTGTTCCAGGATCAGGCTGTCATTGACCAGGCCGTTGCCGAGAGCATGAGTCTGGAGGAGGCCGAGAAGGTACGACTTGAAAAGCTGGGCGGCGCCGAGCCCTCACGTCTGACCGGCTCACTCATGTCAAGCCTGTTCCCCGCCGGTGTCAAGTCACCCGAGTACAATGCAGACGGCTCAGTTACATTCCGTTGCCAGGCTGCCGATGCCCAGAGAGTTGAGCTTGACTGCCAGATGCTGCCTCAGAGAAAACTCATGGAGAAGGATGAGCGTGGTGTTTGGAGCATAACCGTAAAACCCGATGCTCCCGACATCTATCCTTATGCATTCGTGATTGACGGCACCCAGGTAGCCGACCCCAACAACATGCATATGTTCCCCAACGAGAACTTCAAGTACAGCCTTGTTGACGTACGCGGTGAGGCTCCTTCTGTACAGGACATCCAGGATGTACCCCACGGAAAGGTTTCATACCGCTACTATTACTCAAAGGCTTGCGGCATTGAGCGTCCCGTATGCATATACACTCCCGCAGGTTATGACCCCAAGGGTAAGGAGAAACTCCCCGTTCTCTACCTTATCCACGGTATGACCGATACCTACGAGACATGGTTCAAGGTGGGCCAGATGAACAATATCCTGGACAACATGATTGCCAAGGGTGAAGCCAAGCGTATGATCGTGGTTATGCCTTACGCCAACCCCTATCCCGAGATGATAGCCCAGGGTAAGGCCGATGCATACGATGCCATGGATGTCAAACTCACCACCAAGGAGTTCACCGAGGAGGTAATCCCCTTCATCGAGAAGAACTATAATGTCATTAAGAATGCCGATAACCGCGCCATCGCCGGATTCTCACTGGGTGGCCGTCAGACTCTGGCAGCCGGTCTGGGTAACCCCAAACTGTTCCACTATGTAGCAGCATACGCTCCCGCCATTTTCAGCGAGGATGAGTATAAGGGCAACTTCCAGGATGGCACATATGCTCCTATCAAGACCCTTAAGAAGAAGCTCAAGTTCATGTTCCTGGGTACCGGTAAGACCGACTTCTTGATCACCCAGTCACTTGGCCTTGACCAGTATCTGACAGAACAGGGTCTCAAGCACACCTTCTACAACCCCGAAGGTGGCCACACCTGGATGAACTGCCGTGACTATCTTGAATTAACCGTTAAAGAACTGTTCAAATAATGAAACGATCCCTGCTTTTTTCAACATTGATTTTGGCCGCTCTGCCTCTTATGGCTCAGCAGTCAAGAGTGAACATACAGTATGACCCTCAGCGCACTGAGCCTGAGGGCATACTTCCCTATAATGCTCAGGTGCTCTCACCCGAGGTTCATGACGATCATACCGTCACATTCCGTGTCAAGGCTCCGAATGCCCAGACTGTACAGCTTACAGGCTCCATGTTCGTAGGCAACAACCGTCAGCGCCCCAACTTTACCAAGGGCGAGAACGGTGTATGGGAACTGACCATCGGCCCTCTGGCTCCTGAGATTTATCTGTATTACATCATCATTGACGGTGTTCAGAACATTGATGCCAACAACCAGTTTACCGGTCATGCTGCCATGCCTTCATTCAGTATGCTGTTCGTTCATGGTGACGAGCCGGCATGGTACGATCCCAAACCCGATGTACCGCACGGAGCATGGACAACCCATTACTACTACTCAAATGTGACAAATGGTTTGCGTGACCTGATTGTGTACACTCCGGCCAACTACAACCCCAAGAAGAAGTACCCCGTACTCTATCTCATGGGCGGCTCGGGTGACCTGACTGAGACCTGGATCATGCACGGACGCGCCAACTGGATCCTGGACAACGTGATTGTCGAGGGTAAGGCCAAGGAGATGATCGTGGTATTCCCCAATGACCAGATGGTAACACGCAGCCATCCGCAGCATACCGAACTGGCATTCCCCATGATTGAGAGGGACCTTATAGACAACATCATCCCGTTCGTGGAGTCACACTACAGCTGCATCAAGGACAAGCATGCCCGCGCACTGAGCGGACTCTCCATGGGTGGCCGTATGACACAGTACGTGGCACTGCGCAACCTGGATGTGTTCGGATCGGCCGGTATCCTGAGCGCCGCCATCGGTCTTGAAGAGACACCTGCTATCAAGGAGCCTGACGTAAACAGCAAGATTGACTATCTGTTTGTAGGCGGTGGCCAGTACGAGACAGGCTTCATGGGTCGTCACACCACTCTGCACAACCAGCTTGATGAGCTTGGCGTAAAGCATGAGTATGATGACGATGCTCCCGGAGCCCACGACCTGGTAACCTGGCGTCATCTGCTCTACTACCATTTCCTTCCGGGACTGTGGCGTAACAACTACAAGTGGAAGTGAGCTAAGGGAGCCAAAGGGGACGGTTCTTTTTGGCCCCTTCCGATAAAAAAGCGTCTGGAGTTGTGTCCAGACGCTTTTTGTTGTTAAGTGAGCGTATGTAAAAAGGGGCCAAAAAGAACCGTCCCCTTTGGCTCCCTTTTGGCTCCTTGTGTACCTCCGCTGGGAATCGAACCCAAATTTAAAGTTTAGGAAACTTCCGTTCTATCCATTGAACTACAGAGGCAGACAGTATCTCAGACCTATCCGGCCGCGAAGATACTGTTTTTTTTTATTATTTTACTTCCCAGATGTCGTTGGTCTCAAGGAGCTCTGCAAAGTTGTGATACTTCTTGGCGGCCTTTACCTCCTCAATCTGAGCGGTTACTGCATCGTCATAGGTGGGAGCCTCAACGTCACGGATTACACCGAGTGCTACGGGGAATCCGTCGCCGTCACCCATCAGGGCGAGCTTGAGCTGCAGGGTGTTGTCCTGGCAGTGAGCATCGTGTACAAGGATGTCCTTGAGGGTGATGCCGTTCTCGCCAATCTTTACGACCTTAAGGCCGAATCCCTCCTGCATGATACCGAACTCGTTGTTCTCACCGAATACCAGGGGCTCACCGTGCTTAACGTAGATGGCGTTCTTGGCGCGACCCTCCTTGTTGTAAACTGCATCGTGAGTACCGTTGTTGAATATCACGCAGTTCTGAAGGATCTCGCAGACCGATGCACCCTTGTGGTTGTAGGCGGCCTTGAGGATATCGACAGTACCGGGAGCATCGGTGGCAACGGCGCGGGCAAAGAAATGACCGCGTGCACCAAAGCAGAGCTCTGCGGGACGGAATGGATCCTCA